>JAIORY010000285.1 GCA_021107915.1 Bacteroidales bacterium
TAAGTAATGATCTTAAAAATTTTAAAGATACACTTGAATATAAATATCGTTATGCCAGGATATTTCATGAATGGGGAAAAACAGATAAAGCAATAAAATTTTATGATGAAGTAATAAATATTGGTGCTGATGAAAAATATTATTTTGCAGCAAACTCAGCTTTGAAATCAGGAATGATCTTTGAAAGCAGGAATGATTTTGCAAAAGCCCGGGATTATTATAACAAATGCCTTTCTCTTGATTTTGATGAATACAAAACCAGCATTACTCAAAAAGCTAAAGCCGGATTGAATCGGGTTAAGGGTAAGTAAAAAAACGTTTGGTTTTTAACACAGTATCTAAGGCGAAATGGTGTGAGAGCCTTTCTCTGTTAGTGCTTACTGGCGGGGCGGATTATTTCTACTGTACCCCGTTTTTCTTTTCTCAATCATTGAAGCGATTTTCGAATTCACTCTTATATGAAGATAAATATGCTTCCAAAAATTTTAAATAAAACTATAAAAAAACTTGTAAAACTAAAATATTGTTTATAAATTTGCATACTATAATTAGCGCATTGTGTATTATGAAATTAGGAGAGTTTGAAATAAATGAGATATTTAATATTGACTGTCGTATAGGTATGAAACAATTGCCCAATGATAGTATTGATTTGGTTGTAACTTCACCACCATACGATGATTTGAGAATATACAATGGATATAAGTTCGATTTTAAAAATATTGCCATTGAGTTATTCCGGATTATGAAAAAAGGAGGTGTAGTTGTTTGGGTAATTGGTGATAAAATTAAAAATGGAAATAAATCATTAACGAGTTTCAAACAAGCATTATTTTTTCAGGAAATTGGCTTTAATGTACATGATGTAATGATTTATAGGAAAAAAAATACACCTTTTATGAGGTCAAATGCCTATACAAATGCCTATGAATTTATGTTTATTTTTTCAAAAGGCAAACCAAAAACTTTTAATCCATTAAAAACGGCAACGGTCAGACAAGGTTTTGAAAAATTAGTTACTAATAAAAAAGCAGATGGTATTAATAAGAAAGTTATTGGAGAATTAAAAAAAGAAAAAACACGTATTAATATATGGGATTATGCTGTTGGACTTGGGGGGTCTACTAATGACAAATTTGCTTTTGAACATACTGCTATTTTTCCTGAAAAATTAGTGCATGACCATATTTTATCATGGTCAAATAAAGGAGATATAGTATTTGACCCAATGTGCGGTTCAGGTACAACTTGCAAAATTGCAGCATTAAATAAAAGAAATTTCATTGGAATGGAAATTTCTAAAGAATATATTGAAATAGCAAAAAAAAGAGTTAAGACTTTAGAAAACCTTCTTTTTTGATTATATAGAATATTTTTCTAAATATTTTATTGCTTTTTTTAACAGTTCTATGTCATCTTTAAACCGACCAAGACCTGTATTGCAACTATCACATATCCACTCTCTTGCATCACCAGTCAAATGATCATGGTCTTTAACAAGATTTGCTGTTATATCAGGAATAGAGCCTTTTTTACAAATCGGGCAAATAAAAAAATGTGTAGGTTTAATCTTATCTAATCTTTTTTTCTCTTCTGATTTTAATTTGATACCATCAATTTTGGCTCGGCAAGATTTACAGCTAGGTCTTGTAGTTTTTCTTCCTTTAGCATCCGTTTGATTTATATCAAAATCTTCAAAATCTTTTTTTAGAATATGACAAACATTACAAATTTTATATTTGTACGGTTTTCCTGTTTTTATTACATCCAAAAATTTTATGTGCTTAACATGAAGATTAACATTAATATTTTTACCAATGAAAAATACTGTTATCGTCTTTTTATCTAACGATATTTTTTTAACAATACCGACTGAATTAATATCAATGTCATCATATTCCTTTTTCAAAAGGACAAAATCATTTTTTTTTATCATAATTGAATAAATCGTTAATACTTATAGTTAAAGCATTAGCAATCTTTTCAATATTGACAAGGGTTATGTTTTTTTCAGCCCTTTCAATCATACCAATATAAGTTCTGTGTAAATCAGCTTTAAAAGCTAACTGCTCTTGGGATAGTCCTTTCATTTTTCTAATATCTCGGACTTTTTCACCAAACTTAATTAATATTTCTTTTTTTGATTTCATTGCTAATTTAAGTATGCAAAGCTAACTTTAGTATTCTAAAGCTACAACATACTATAATTAGCATTTCGAATTGAATGGGTTAAAAAATATTTGAAGAATTTGGTTTTTAACACAGTATCTAAGGCGAAATGGTGTGAGAGCCTTTCTCTGTTAGTTTTTACTGTTGGGGCAGTTTCGACTATGCACTGTGCATTTATTTTACTACTAGCTTTTCTCTTAATTTCAAGTTGTTTGAAATCAACTCAATAACATACATTCCTCTTTGAAGTTGCGAAATATCTATTCTTTTAATTATTCCAGTTTTACTTAAAATCTGCTGTCCAAGTTGGTTATAAATATTTATTTGAAGAGTTTTGTTGTTATTGTTTGTGATATTTAGAAAATTATTTACAGGGTTTGGAAAAATACTTATATCAGTTCTATTATTGTTCTCACTCAAAGACACTGTGCATGCTTCCTCAATCTCTACAGAGTTGTTACAACCTGATGAATTTACATAGATAGTGATATTTCCATTTGGGCTAGCAAGGTAATCACAAACGCTTTTAACTTCGCAATATGATAATTGTGGATTGTAAGTTATACTAAGATCACTAATTGATTCTGCCGCAATACTGTCGATACCAGTCAAATATTCAAGCGCATTGTTTTCATCTATTCTAAGAACTCCTCCTATTGATTTTAAATTGTCAAGTCCTTCTAAATTGCTTAAACTATTACAGTTATTAATATTAAGGTTTCCACCTATGGAATTCAGATTGTCAAGTCCTGATAAACTTTGTAAGAAATAGTTGTTTTTTATTGATAAATAACCTCCTATAGAAAAGAGATTATCTAGTCCTTCTAAATTATTAACAAGAGAAGGGTTCTCAAATATAGTTATACTTCCTTCAATATTTATAAGCCCTTCAAGCCCGACAAGACTTGTTAGAGAATCATTATCACCAATTGCAAATCCAAGATAAACAGAGGACAGTCCTTCTAAGCCCTCTAAATTAGTCAAGGAATTATTACGGTCAATATAAAACATTTGCCCTACAGAATTTAAACTATTTAGACCAGATAAACTTGACAATTTATCATTTTCAGTAATACTTAAATCCTGCCCAACGATTTTTAAGTCGTTTAGCCCCGTCAAATCAGTTAATTTATTATTGTTTATAATATATAAGTAACCTCCAACTGAATCTAAATTACTAAGGCTTGTGATATCAATTAAATTCTCATTTCCATTTAAATCAAAGTTTCCAAATATATAAGTTAGGTTATCAAGTCCTGATAAACTAGTTAAGCTATTATTATATACAATAAATATATCTCCTAATTCAAGGGATGTAATATTCTCTAATCCAGTCAGATTAATCAAGCCTGAGTTTCCCCAAACATTAATGTACCAGCCTATTAAAGTCAAGTTGTCTAAACCAGTTAAATTTGGAAGAGCAGAAGTATTTTCAATTCTAAGATATCCCCCAATAGAAGTTATAACACTAAGGCCATTTAAATTAGTGATATTGCTTCCTCCAATAGAAACAGATCCTTCGATTTCAGTACAACCAGGATAATTAGACTGGAAATTATCAATTTCTGATTGAGTTGAAAAAGATATTCCATAAGGAAGACATGATTGTGATGATGCTTGAGTCTGAATGATAAAGGCTAAAATGATTAGTGCCGTAATTTTTTTCATGTTTATTTGTTTTATATGATTTGTGAATTATTTTCTTGGCAAAGTGCATAACCTCTATAAATATACTACACAACGCGCATTATTTCGTCTTTGTCCGTTGTTGTGTTTTGCAAAGTTTTTAGTTTAAAATTTGTACCCAACAGTTACCAAAAAATTATTCGTTTTGTAATCAACCGCTGCCGGATTAACTTTGATATTATCTGTTCCGTATAAATAATAATCCTCCGACATTTTTGAACTTACCCAGGCAATATCAACAAAATAATTTTTCTCTCTATAGCCCATACCCAATGACATAGAAGTAATTTCCCCGTCATTAATATTATTGTTAAACGGGCTTCCATAAATTGCATATCCACCTCTGAAACTAAAGTTTAAAAATCTCCATTCGGTTCCGAGACGCAAGTTCGCGGTAGAAGTATATTTATCTTTAATATCATTGTTTTCGGAAAAGAAATTGTAATCATCGGCTCTAAGTTTTGCAGTTGAGTAATCAACATATTCGTAATCGGCACTAATAAGACCATATTGACCGATGATAATTGCTACACTTCCGATTGCTTTAAGAGGGGTGTTAAGTTCGTAAAAATAGGTTCCTATAGGAGACTGTTTAGATTCACTTTCATAAATATCCCAATCTGAACGTAAATACGTTTCCCAGTTATCAGTTAGATTAGTATAAAATGTAGGTGTATGAAAAGCACCTCCTAAACGCAACCAGTCAGTTGCCCTGAAAATCATTCCAAGTTTTAAATTTATACCTGTTCCGGTAGTGGTAAGAGATTCCTGATAAGTTAATTCTCTAAACTGATTGTCGGCAATATCTGATTTAAGTGCGGTTTCGGTATATGTAGAGGTTGATGAATAGCTAATACTTGGAAATCCAAGTGTTGCTCCAATATATAATCTGTCATTATAATTAGCTCCCATTGTAAGGTTAACTTCATTGTTGTATCCTGTTGTATTGATATATTTTATTTGATTGATATCTCCGTCAGGTGCAGCACTTTGATAATGATTAGGGTCTCCACTAATAGTATCGATGAGATATGTCCACCATGCAGGTTTTAAATCGAAAGTGCCAATTCCATTACCTTCCTCTTCAATGTTTTCCCATGATGTTCCATTTGCATATTCAACCCAAGTGTTGGTTATCGAATTGTCGGAATTAACACCATTAATCAATACCCGTTGGTGAAAGTTATTATGTCTGCTGATACTTGCTCCGAATTGAAAAATTTTCCATTTACTATCATTTTGTAGTTTTTTAGAAATTACTACTCCCAAATTACTGAGATTGAAATTATATTTTGATTCTTCTCCTGATGTACCATTATATACTGAATTAGTGTTTGAGACATTTATGCATGGAGTAATTACAAACTCAGAGCTTTTGTAAAGCCCGATACCTGCAGGGTTAACACTAAAAGTGGAGATGTCGGCACCAAGTGCCCCAAAGGCTCCACTCATCCCCATATATCTCGCAGTACCTCCAATATGAGTTCTAGAATATCTTAGTGCATCTACTGAATTTTGTCCGTAAGAATGTCCTATGAAAAGGAATATTGAAATTATTATTGTTATCTTTTTCATGATGTTATTTTTTAAATTGATAATTGTTTGAAAAAAAATGGAAAATTCATTATTGAATTTTCCATTTTAAGTTTCAGTTTCTAAATATTATCTTCTTCCTCCTCGTGATGAACTACTTGATGAAGATTTGCTTGAAGATGAAGATGATCTGCTTGAGCTGGATCTTGAAGGAGAAGATGATCTGCTTGAACTTGATCGTGAAGGAGAAGAATAACTCTTGCTACTTGATCTTGAGGGTGCAGAGTAACTCTTGCTGCTTGATCTTTTTGGAGCAGAGTATTTTCTACTACTTGTTTTTGCAGGAGCAGAGTACTTTTTGCTACTTGTTTTTGCAGGAGCAGTATATTTTTTACTTGATGATTGTCCTGCAGGTTTATTGTATTTTTTTACATTAGATGTTTTTGGTCTTGAAAATGACCTTGAATTATTTGTTAATGGTTTGCGATATATTGCACCTGATTTAACATTTTTATTTGTAGGTTTATTATATTGTTTTGGTTTTGAATACTTCTGAACAGTAGAAGTCTTATCAAAAATGTTTTTGCTTGAATACTTCTTGTTTACAGCTGTTTTTTCTCTCGAAATAGCTTGTTTGCCAATTTCAGGTTTAATCATTTTCCTTTCATTGGTTTTTGGTAAAAGTTTAGCTTGGTTTCTTATTGGAGTTTTTGCTTTTGTAGCAACAGGTCTCACTTGTTTACCGATTGGATTATTAGTAATTGATCTTTTTGTCTGGTTCGATTTAGTTTTTGCAGATATATGTGGTTTTACTGCTTGTTTACTACGTCCTGTAGATCCGATATATTCATTATGTCCTTGATTTCTTGATGCACGTCCGTAACTTCCGTTAGTACTTCCTCTTGATGGTCGGTGACCGTAATAATTTGAATTGTTGTTATTATATCCGTTGTATCCATAATTATCCCAGTATGAGCCGTAATATCCGCCATAATATCCACCGTAATATGAATATGGAGAATATCCCCAGTATGGTCTGTACCACATATTGTATGGGTAATAACCATACATATATGGACGATAGCTGTAGTAAGAAAATGGATTATATCCAAATGATGAGGCATACCATGGAACATTCCAGTAAGGATACCCAAAGTTAATATTTATTCCCCAGCTATAAGGATTATAATCGTACCAGTATTGATCGGTATAATAACTGTTGTAATAACTATAACCGTATGATGGACGATGAAATCTTCTTATTCTTGATGTATAGCTGTAGTCATAATAATCAACATCGTCATCATTATCTTCATAATAATAATTATTAGTAACATAAGTTGTACTATCTTCGGTTGTAAATGATTCAGTTGTTGAATATGAAGGCTCTTCCTGATATTCTGCATCTTCATAAATGTATTCAGAAGATTCGTAAACCGGTTCTGATGAATATACAGCATTTTCTTTTTGTGTGATTACCTCTTGTGATTGAATAGGTGCTTTTTCTGTTTTAACCGAATAGTAAACATCGTCATAAGGTGCTGTGGCATAATATGAAGATGTACATGCGGATAAGAAAAAAATTGATGTAATTAATAATCCAATTAAAGTTTTCATTTTAGTTTCCTCCTTCTTATTTGTTATATTTTTCATTGAATTCATTATTATTATTATTTTTGTCGTTTACATTTTACAAACAAAAATAAGCAAATACTATACCACAATCAAAGATGGCAAAAAATTTTTCAAGTAGAGAAGACAATTATTCGCAATGGTATAACGACATTGTAATTAAAGCTGACCTTGCAGAGAACTCAGCGGTTAGAGGCTGCATGGTAATCAAACCTTACGGTTATGCAATATGGGAAAAAATGCAAGCTGCATTAGATAAAATGTTTAAAGATACAGGGCATGAAAATGCCTATTTCCCGATCTTTATTCCTAAATCATTTTTTAATAAAGAAGCCAGCCATGTTGAAGGTTTTGCTAAAGAATGTGCAGTAGTTACTCATTATAGACTAAAAAATTCGGAAGATGGAAAAGGAATAGTTGTTGATGAAGATGCAAAACTGGAAGAAGAATTAATTGTTCGTCCAACATCCGAAACCATTATCTGGGATACATATAAAAGATGGATTCAATCGTATCGTGATTTACCTGTTTTGGTGAATCAATGGGCAAATGTTGTGAGATGGGAAATGAGAACGAGATTATTTTTAAGAACTACCGAGTTTTTATGGCAGGAAGGTCATACAGCTCATGAAACCAAAGAAGAAGCAATTGCCGAGACTGAACAAATGCTTGAAGTTTATAGTAATTTTGCAGAAAACTTTATGGCTGTTCCTGTATTAAAAGGTACAAAATCACCAAATGAAAGATTTGCCGGTGCTATTGAAACATATTGTATTGAAGCCCTTATGCAGGATGGTAAAGCTCTGCAAGCCGGAACTTCACATTTTCTCGGACAAAATTTTGCTAAAGCTTTTGATGTAAAATTTCTTTCAAAAGAAAATAAACTCGATTATGTTTGGGCTACTTCCTGGGGTGTTTCAACTCGATTGATGGGTGCACTTATTATGTCGCATTCAGATGATAAAGGTTTGGTGCTTCCTCCAAAATTAGCTCCAATCCAAGTAGCAATAGTTCCTATCTACAAAACTAAAGAACAACTTGAACAGATTTCCGAAAAAGTATTGAAGATAAAAAAAGCTCTGGAAGATAAAGGTATTAGTGTAAAATTTGATGATAGAGATACTCAAAAACCGGGATGGAAATTTGCCGAATACGAATTTAAAGGTGTTCCGATACGACTGGCAATGGGTCCCCGCGATTTGGAAAATGGCACAATCGAACTTGCTCGTCGCGATACACTTGAAAAAAGCATTTATCAAATA
Organism: Bacteroidales bacterium; assembly: GCA_021107915.1. Taxonomy (GTDB): domain Bacteria; phylum Bacteroidota; class Bacteroidia; order Bacteroidales; family JAIORY01; genus JAIORY01. The sequence continues at coordinate 8,283 of JAIORY010000285.1, forward strand.
ACAGATATTGAAACTAAAGTTGAGCATCTCCTCGAAAAAATTCAATCCAATCTTTATGAAAGAGCATTATCTTTTAGAGAAGAAAAAACTTTTTATATTGATACTTGGGATGAATTTAAAGAGAGAGTGGAAAAAGGTGGATTTATTTATGCTCACTGGGATGGTACTTCCGAAACTGAGCTAAAGATAAAGGACGAAACTAAAGCCACTATTCGAACTATTCCTTTTGAAGGAAAGGCTGAAGAAGGAAAATGTATTTATTCAGGAAAACCTTCATCACGGAGAGTTGTTTTTGCTAAGGCGTATTAAATTGCTTGTCTATAAAGTCAATTATATTGATAAAAATTTAGATTTATGATTTTAGATTTTTATTTATTAATCTATTGATAATAAGCAATATTTAAAATTTTAAATCTGAATTCTAAAATCTTAAATTGTTGGAACATAACTTTATAGATGGACACTAATTAACTATTCCATTTTTATCAATTCTCCTTCTCCTGTAATATTTGATAATACTACTTCGGGATTGCCATAATAATAAATATTTCCGATATTTTCGATTTTAGCTTCAAGAACCTTACTGGCTCTGACATAACAATTGTTTGTGCCACGGTTGTTGATGTAAACATTGCCCGAAATTAAATTTTCGCAATAAATCGGACCATAACTTGCGGCATAAATATATACTACATTAGCAGAACCACTAAATATCATTTCGGTAGTTCCATAATGCAGATTCAATTTTACATTTTTTATATCAAAATCAAGATCGATTGTGCCTGCGCCACCCCACACATCAACACTAATTGAATCACTTTTAATAGTATTTGTACAGCTTACATTTCCGGAGGATTCATATTTTAGACTGTCGAGGTGTTTTACAGAAACATAAATATTTATTTCTTTTGCATAGCTTCGCAGCCAGTTGCAACTGCTTGTATTTTTAATGTTTAGATGTCCGTTTACAAATTCAGTTTTTATCGAATTTATAATGTTTTCTCCTGCTTCAACTATTACTGTGTTTAATGAATCCTGTGTTAGAATTAAATTTATATTATCGTTTAATGAAATTAAATGAAAATCTTTTGATGTACGGTTTTCGGTTATAATTTTTCCAGTATTTGTAAAACAATCTCCAGTATTTTTCCTACATGAAAAAATTACGATCGAAATAAGTAATAGTAATATGTATATTATCTTCTTCACCTGTTTATATTTTTGTAGTTCATACATTTTTAATGAATTATGTTTTATCAGTTCAAGATGTTGAAATTGGAAATTAGAAATTAGAAATTTTTACTTCTCCTGAATTTCTAATTTCAAGTTTCATAATATCATCATTCTCTTGTGTGTTTTAAATCAATCATATCCTGCCCCGATTTTTTCGAGGGATGTTTCGTCATTAATAATAAAATACGTTAAAATGATAACCCAGTCCAAATGCCACAAAATCAGCTCTTCCCGAATGTGCTTTCAAAGTAATATTTGTATAAATGCTTTTTGATATTTTATATTTAATTGCTAATTTTTCATAAGAAGTACCATCGCTTCGTTCTTTTCCGCCAAGGTACATACCTAGATTAAAAACCAACGAAAGTTTTGACATCATTATTTCGTAGGCTGCACTAATACCTGGTTTTATAATTGATAATTCATTTTCTACTTCAGTGTTATTTCTTTCAAGAAGTTTTAAATCAGAACCATCATAAGAAAAGTCAAAGCCAATACCGAACTTGCTTTTATAGCTTACTTGTTTTAAAATGTTTCCAAAAATAGTATAAACATAGTATCTTTTCCCGAATTCCGACTGCATATCTTTTACAGCAAAAGCAGTACTTATATTTATTTCGAAAGATTTTTCCCCGTCAAATTCATAAGGAAAAAGTTCAGGAAGAAGTTTTTTTCTGGAATAAGGATTTCCTTTTGAAAGCCGATAGGCAATACCGGCATTGAAAATCGGTAGATTCAATCCAAAATTCGGAGTTTTTATTGTGCCATTTGAAAAATGTGCCAGACCTGCTCCGGCTGAAACAACAAATCTTTTTGTGATTTTCCACTTAACTTCAAACATAAAATTCAAAGCAGCATTAATTGTTGAACCTATACAAAGGTTTTTATAATTTTCGACAGGATCAAATTTTTTAGTTAAGTAACCTAAACCCACTCCAAGTCTGAAATAAAGAACTGTTTTCTTTTTTTGTGTTAATGGAAAATTTATGTAAGGAAATATTGCGTAAGCTGAACCGAGATAAGGTGAGTTGCCAAGATCAGAATACCAAAATGATATTCCGATAAGAGGATATTTATACATATATTCCCATCTGGTTTTTCCAAATGTTGCTTTGTATATATTTATCTCATAAGCAGGGAAATGCTTGTTAAAAATTTGCATTTCAAGGTGATGAGGCGCAATAAAACAATAATTTAACCTGCTTTCAAGAACAAGATTTGAGGTGCGAAATTTATTCTGAAACTGAGCATTTACAGAATTAGCCGTCAAAAAATAAAAAATGATAAGGATAAATATCAGAATATAAGACCTGAATTTTTTTACTTTCCTTTTAATCATTTTTTTTGTGAATTTAAATTTTTTGTAAAAATATATGTTTGCTTGAGAATATCAGAGTTTATTTTGTCAGATATTTTTATTATTATCTTGTAAAATTTTGTTTTTTTAGCAAACTTCTTTCAAATTCAGATTCTCCAATAATGGGAAGCTTTATCTAAATTTTAGGACTTAAAAATAATAAAATATGTCTATAAAGCTATAAAATAGGAGAATAGAAAATTTGGCATACATATTGAGCTATAATATTTTACTATTACTACTACTTATTTAAAGGCAATTGAAAAATAGATTATCGTAATGTAAACTTAACAAAATGAGAATTAGTTTAACACTAATAGTTTTTTATTTGTTTCAGTTTTTGCCCTTAACATTAGAAGCTCAACATAATGTTGACAGCCTTAAAAGTTGTCTTAATGATGCCGGACAAAATGAAAAACTTGAAATTTACAAAAGATTAGCTTTTGAATATCAGAATATTTCTATCGAACAATCTATCGAATACGATAAAAAAGCCATAGAAATATTAGAAGTTCAAAATAAACAAAAGGAAATTTCTGATATTCTCAATAATATTGGGTTAAGCTATTATAGTGTAAGCAATTATGTTAAGGCTATTGATTATTTTATTAGATCATTAAAAATAAAAGAAGAAATTGGTGATAAAAAATCAATTGCAAAATCTTTAAATAATATTGGAGTTGTTTATAAAATATTTGGCAATTACAGCAAGGCAATTGATTATTTGAAACAATCATTAGTTATCAAAGAAGAGATAAATGATAAACTTGGTTTTGCACAAACTTTAAATAACATTGGTGTAATTTATAAAGATTTGGGTGATTTCAGACATTCTCTGGAATATACCAGAGAAGCATTGGAAATATATGAAATCCTAAATAATAAGGATGGAATTGCGTCGGCATACAATAATATTGGAATTGCTTTTGAAGGTCTTAATAATATTAATTTTGCTTTAGATTATTTTTATAAGTCTTTAAAAATAAAAGAAGAATTAAATGATAAGAAGGGAATTGGAAATACTTATAATAATATCGGCAATATTTTTAAAAAGAAAAATAATTATGAAAAGGCTATTGAATATTATCTAATGAGCCTTAGCATCAGAAACGAAATCAATGATAAGTTTGGTATTGCTTCTTCACTAAATAATATTGGTGAAATATATTGTATGAATGGAGAGTATCAAAAAGCCATTAATGTTTTGAATAGAAGTCTTGAAATTTCGTTGAGTAAAAATCTATTAGATATTCAAAAAAGAAACTACAAAATTTTTTCCAAAGTATATTTAAAATCAGAAGATTATAAAATGTCTTTAGAATTTTACAAAAAATTTATTAAAATAAAAGACTCGATTTATACTGGGAATATTAATAAACAACTATCAATTCTCAAGGTAAAATATGATTCTGAGAAAAAGGGAAAAGAAAATATTCTTTTAAAGAAAGATATTGAAATTCAGCAGGTAAAAATTCGTTTATATCAGATAATCTTAATAGTACTGCTTTTAGCAGCCGGCATTATTGCATTTTTTATTTTCAGGAATTATCGAAACAAAAAAAGTGCATTTGAAATAATAGAAAAGAAAGATACTAAAATTTCTGACCAAGAGCTTTTAATTGAAGATACTTTAGGCAAATATCAAGAAACAAAAGATCAGAATCATGCAATTCTTGAAGTTCTTCCCGATTTAATATTTTTGTTTGATAAAAACGGTAAATTTTTATTTTATCATGCTCCAAATGAAGATATTCTTTATGTTAAGCCGGAGAAATTCATGGGAAAATCTATTTACGATGTTTTGCCCAAAGAGATAACAGACAAATTTAACTCTGCTTTTAAGAAGATATCCAAAAGCAATAATTTAACATCCTTTGAATATGATCTGAAAATATCAGATGAAATAAAGAACTTTGAAGTAAGGATCATTAAAACCGGAAGTGGCGATTTCTTTTCTATTATCAGAGATATTACAGATATTAAAAGTGCAAATTCAGAGGCAGAAGAAGCAAATAAAACTAAATCATTAGTAATGGCAAGTCTGAGTCATGAAATCAGAACACCACTAAGCAGTATTATTGGAGTAACAAGTTTAATAGAAGAAACAGAATTAACTGAAGAACAAAAAGAATATCTTGGAGTGATTATTACTTCCGGAAATAATCTTTTGTATTTAATTAATAATATTCTTGATTTTTCGAAATTAGATGCCGGAAAAATTAAAATTGAAAAGTATGAATTCAATTTGCAGAAGTTAGTTGACGAGGTAATTAGAATGCTTGAAGTTAAAGTTGTTGATGATGATATTGAAATTTTTGCAGAAGTTGAGAAAAATATTCCTCAAATAGTTATTGGTGATAAGCTTAGACTTAATCAGGTTCTCATTAATTTAATTAATAACGCTTTAAAATTCACTAAAAAAGGTACGGTAAAAGTTAAAGTTGAGAAATTTGATCAGAATGCCACTTCTATACGTCTTAAATTTAGTGTAATAGATACAGGAGAAGGTGTTTCCTTTGAAGAAAGAGATAAGTTATTCAGGGATTTTTCACAAGCCAATGATGCAATTACAAGAAGATATGGCGGAACCGGTTTAGGTCTGTCTATTTGCAAACAGCTTGTTACGATGATGGGTGGCGAGATTGGTCTTGAAAGTGCAAAAGGAAAAGGTTCAAATTTCTGGTTTACGATTGTGTTCAATCGAAGTAGTGAAATTGAATCAAAGACTTTAAAACCTCCAATATCAATCAAACAAAAGATTAAAAAAGATAAAAACGCACTGTCAGTTTTATTAGTTGAAGATAATTTACTTAATCAAAAATTTGCAGTAGCTATTCTTAAAAAAGAAGGACATGAGGTTGATATAGCTGATAACGGGAAAATTGGTGTTGATTTTTATACAAAAAATAAATATGATATTGTTTTAATGGATATTCAAATGCCTGTTATGAACGGTATTGAGGCAACAAAAAATATCAGAAAATATGAGAGGGATAATAAACTTGAAAAAACAAGAATTATTGCAGTAACAGCTTTTGCGATGGAAGGGGATAAAGATAGATTTTTAAGTGCCGGAATTGATGAATATCTTGCTAAACCATATAAAGTAACTGATTTGATTGCATTGTTGAAAACTAAATAACCTATAAATAATTTCTTGTTGTGTAACAAATCAGTATTATGAAATTCATCATATTTCTATTACCTTCAATTAGGGAAAATTTAAAATTTTAGTCATTTCAAATCCCGAAGCAGAGCTTCGAGGATGCTCGAGCATAGCTCGGCATTTCAGTCATTTAAAATTTTAATCATTTCAGTCATTTTATTCGGAAATAAATTCGGAAATTTGCCAAAGTTACAATGCAATAATTATGAATAAAAAAGAAACTCTGAAATCATTTGAGAAATTACTTGATATTATGGACGAACTGCGTGAAAAATGTCCATGGGATAGAGAACAAACATTCGACAGCTTGCGCTATCTTACCATTGAAGAAACATACGAATTATCAGAAGCAATTCTTGAAAAAAACACAAATGAAATAAAAAAAGAACTTGGTGATTTAATGCTGCATTTGGTTTTTTATTCAAAAATTGGTTCCGAAACAAATTCCTTTAATATGACTGATGTTTTGGATTCAATAAGTAAAAAATTGATATTTCGACATCCTCATATTTTTGGTGATGAAAAAGCAAATGATGTCAGAACAGTACTTGATAATTGGGAAAAATTAAAGCTTAAAGAAGGTAAAAAATCAGTACTCGAAGGTGTGCCTAAATCTTTGCCCCCCTTGGTAAAAGCATATCGTATTCAAGAGAAAGTCAGGGGTGTGGGTTTTGACTGGGAAAAACCTCATCAGGTATGGGATAAAGTTATGGAAGAACTGGATGAATTTAAAACCGAAGTCGAAAATAAATCTTCAAAAGAAAAAGTTGAAAGTGAATTTGGTGATTTGTTATTTTCACTTGTTAATTATGCTCGTTTTATTGATATAAACCCTGAAGATGCTCTCGAACGAACAAATAAAAAATTTATTAAACGTTTTCAATTTCTTGAAGAAAGAGCGAAGGAAATAGGAAAATCAATGCACGATATGAGTTTGAAAGAAATGGATAAAATTTGGGAAGAAGCAAAAAAAGGGGAGTGATGGAATAGGGGAAATAAGGGAATAATGGAATATTGGAATAATGGAATATTGGAATAATGGAGTAATGGAATAGGGGAAATACGGGAAATATGGGGAATAAGGGAAATATATGGAAGCACAAAATCACTAAATCCCACTAAAGCCAATCAATTGACAATATTTGTTTTGTGGGTTTTTGTGTCTTGGTGTTTTCGTGGCAGTTTTTGTTTTTTGGTTTTCGGAATTGAATGTTCAATTTATATAATGAGTTGGCATTTAAAAAATTCACTACAAACAACATAGAGTCATAAAATATATTAAAGCAAAAGTTTTTTTATGAAAAAGTTTATTCAATTAAGCCTGTTTATTTTGTTTTTGATAATTGTTTGTGCATCCGGCATTCAAGCTCAACAAGATTC
>JAIORY010000333.1 GCA_021107915.1 Bacteroidales bacterium
TGTATAAATTCCATCAAAGAAATCAAGAATTCTTTGAAGATATTCTTCTTTTGTTGAAGGAGGTATTTCATCATCCAATCCACCGAATTCGAAAGATAAACCAATTGTTTTATAGTTTCCGGCATCGTGAGCTACAGCACAGGAATACATCGGGAAATTATTATTGAATAACAGAAAAGCCGGTTCAATTGCTTCAAGCTGATCAATAGAATTATTATCTCCCGAATAATTAAAATTCATATCGTGAGTGAAAGCTCCGTTTATTCCATGAATAATATATAAACTACCCGAACCATCATCAATTCCATTAATATTAAACATCGGATGAACTAAAGTTTGCTCATCATTAAACCAAGTATTGCCTCCTTCCATGTAAAGATTTCCTCCGTTTTCGAGATAACCAGCGAGTAAAATCCCTTCTTCGGAAGTAAGCACATGATTGTTATAGGGAATACCGAGACAAACAAAAATTGAATTGTACAATTCCGTTGTTTCGGGAAAAAATGATAAATATTCCGAAATAATGTTTAAAGAGTCGCAAGTTGATTTTAACACAGGTCCTGAATTTGCATTCTCGTCAAGATTAACAATAAGAACGGGTATCAGTCCAACGATAAATTCCATTTCAAAACTGTCGTTATAAGCTCCGTTATTGGAAGTTAAATCAAGAGAAATTGTAATAACTTGTCCGTTAGGAACAGAAGCATTAGCTGTAAAAGAAAAAGTAGCTGAAGCAGAATCGTCTTTTGGAATATTCTCAAAGTTTGCATTTGGCTGAACCATCGAAATATAAGTTGAATCAGAACTTATTATGCCTTCAACATTTAAAGCCGTACTATCACCATTGTTAATTAATTTAATTTCAAGATCAACTGTTTCGCCGGGATCGATACGCCCGTTTCCATTAGCAGCGGTATCAATTATTGAATAATTGTTTAAAGACAAATAAACACCCGAAGGATTTTCAATTGCTTTAATTGCATCAAGATCAAATCCGGCATTATCCATATTTGCATCACCATCTCCATCGTCTTGTATTTTAAAATATCTTACGTTGTTGATATTTCCATCTAACAGATTAAATTCAGATGTTCCGGTTCCGGTACCAAGAAATGTCCATGGGCCATCCATAAATTCTGAGGCAAAGAAGAAAAACTCCTCAGCAGAAGTATCACCTTCAAAAACAATAATATCGTTTCCCGGTCCATCAACAATTGTATCAAGCATATCAATAACAACCCAGCCATTTTTCCCGATCGAATAATTTATACTATCAGAAGCTCCGAGAATTGCAAGAGTATTTCCTTCATCTTCAAAATTATTGTCCGGTATTTGGCAACTAATAATTCTATAAATAAACCGGCCTGTATCAGGCTGAAGCTGAAAATCGGTTGTTATAAATGAGTTTGTGTCGCTTAAATTTACATTATTAATTGTTTGTGATTGATATCCGTTTGCTTCAACAGTAATTGAATAAGTTCCGGGAAGAACATATTTATGATAGTCGCCAATTTCGGGATCGGAATACACAGGCATAAAATCATTAATTTTAATTGTAGCTGCAATTGACTCGGAAGTGTTGGCATCAGTAATACTTCCGGTTAAACCATATCCCGAAAACTCAATCATTTTGATCATTGCAGGTTCATTAACCTGATAATAATGTTCAATCATACTTGGTGGGGGTTGTTTTATTGAAGATATTTCCATAGTAAAACCATAAGAACCCATTACCCCGTAATAAGTTTCGGCGGAAGTTCCGTTAGTGGGATACATAGAAAATGCCTGAAAAAATAAAAGATTATCATATCCCGAATTGCCTGAATATAAACTACCAAGATAATAATTTGCACTATCATCAGGAGAAGGATCACCTCTATAATACCAAGGGTAGATAAAACATTGTACTCCACTGTGAAAAGTCATGTGAATGTTAAACTGGTTTTCGAGCATACAACTGCGTAATGCTTTTGATTCGGTTTGTGAATATGCACCTGTACTGAAACCCCATCCATCCCACATATACCCCCAATCGCGATTCAGGTCAACAAAATTTGCATTATATCTTGACATTGTAATTCTTCCATCTGGATTAACCATCGGGAATATCCATATTTCTCTTGTGTCGATCAAATCAGTGATAGTCGGGTCGTTTCCATACTCAAGGCAAAGCATTTTTGCAAAACGAATGCAGTTTTCTGCCGCTCCTATTTCATCACCATGAATACCTCCGTCAAACATTATTTCTGCTTCGTTTTCATCGATGGCAACATTATCACTGATTTTTAAAGCAGAAAGTTCACGCCCTTGAACTGATGATCCAAAAATTGTTTTTGTACAAATGTCGGGGAAAGCTGTAACAAGGCTATCCATCAAATCAATTATTTCTTCGTAGGTATGATAGGCATCTTTTTGTTTCCAGAAATCTTTATAATAATTGTTTAGATTAGTTTTTGTTATCTCAAATTCAAAACCTGTTGATTTTACTTTTTCAAGTTCAGAGGGAATAAGATAAAGTAATGCATGATTTTGATAAATATCTCCGATAAGGTGAAGACCGGATAGTATTTCCTTTTCGGAAGGATTATTAAAATAAACTTTTACTTCCATTTCATTTTTTCGCCAGCCGTCTTGAGAAAAAGCAGAAAAAGTAAAGATTAAAAGTAAAAATATAATTGATATTTTTTTCATCTGTTTATTTTTTCAGAAATCTTCATTGTCTAAACCTTCAAGGTTTAAAATTAATTTTTTTATTTAATTCCCCGTAGGGGATAAATTATTGTAGGAACAATAATTTCTTTGTAATAGAATTAGATATTGTTTTTATTCTATAAAAATAAATTCCTTCAGCAACAGTATTTCCCGAATTATCGCTTCCATTCCAAATGACGTTGTGTTTTCCTGAATTTAATTTTGAGTTGATAAGAGTTTTTACATTTCTTCCATCAATATCAAAAATATCAAGAGATACTTTTGTTTCCTTTTGGAGATTAAAATTTATACTTGTTTGATTGCTAAAAGGATTAGGAACACAATTTACAGATTCGGCAAAAGCAATATTATTATCTTCAGGGATAACCGAATAGATTCCATTAAAGAAATCAAGAATTCTTTGAAAATATTCTTCTTTTGTTGAAGGAGGCGTTCCATTATCCAAACCACCAAATTCAAAAGATGAGCCTATAGTTTTGTAGTCTCCGGCATCGTGAGCTACAACGCAAAAATATTCGGGAGAATTATTATTGAATAACACAAAAGCAGGAGAAACAGATTCAATCTGATCAATGTAATTATTATCTCCCGAGTAATTAAATTCAAGATCGTGCACAAAAGTATTGCTTATTCCCTGTAAAGTATTTAAGTTTCCTGATCCATCATCAAGCCCATTGATATTAAACATTGGATGAACAGCAGTTGGATCATCGTAAAACCAGGTGTCGCCACCTTCCATATAAATATTTCCTCCGTTGTTTAGATAATCGGCAAGTAAATCTCCTTCATTTGATGACAATGCATGATTGTCGTTGTAGATTCCAAGACAAACAAAAGCCGAATTATATCTTTCCATTTCCTCGGGAACAGAGGTTACATACTGATGAACCACGTCCATATTTTCACAAATATTTTGAATTTCCGTTCCTGAATTATTATTTCCGTCAAGGTCGATAATAAGAACAGGTATTTCACCGATAACAAATTCCATTTCGTAATTATTTGTGTAATTACCATTGTTGGATGTAACATCAAGTTCAATAATAATAGTTTGTCCTAAAGGGGTGGAACTGCTTATCGAAAAAGTAAAAATTCCGGAAGCAGAATCGTTTTGATAAATATTGCCAAAGTTAACATAAGGTTCGATAATGGTAACATAAAGCGGGCCGGCACTAATTGTGCCTTCAACAACAGTTGCAACATTATCACCTGTATTTAACAAAATAACTTCAAGGTCAACCGTTTCGCCCGGGTCAATCCAGCCGTTACCGTTTGCAGCAGTATCAATAACCGTATAATCAATTAACGAAATATAAACACCTGAAGAATGTTCAATTGCTTTAATTGCATCAAGATCGAATCCGGCATTATTAACATTTGCAACGCCATCACCATCATCTTTTATTTTAATATATTGTGCATTATTGATCCACGCAGTAGAAAAGTCAAATTCAGTTGTACCCGAACCATCGCCGAGAAAAACCCAGGGTCCGTCTTTAGTTAAAGAAGCATAACAGGTGTATCCTTCTTCGGAATCATCACCTTCATAAACAATAAGATCATTTCCTTCTCCATCAACAATGGGTTCTTGCATATCTATAACTACCCAACCGTTTTTCCCGATAGAATAATTAATATCATCAGGATCGCCAAAAACTGCCTGAGTATTTCCTTCGTCAGCAGTATTGTTATTGGGAATTCTACTACTTACAATTCTGTATGCAAAATTTCCGGAATCAGGCTGTAATTGAAAATCGGTTGTTGTAACACTTGTATTATCTGTAACAACTACATTATTTATGGTTTGTGTTTCATATCCGTTTGCAGAAACTGTGATTGAGTACGTTCCGGGTAATACATATTTGTGATAATCGCCAATAACAGGGTCATTATAAGTTTGGAAATAATCTTCAACATAAACAATTGCCTGAACCGTATCTCCGGTATTTGCATCGGTAATAGTTCCTTGTAGTCCGTATCCTGAATATTCGATCATTGCTATCATTGACGGCTCATTATAATTGTAATACATCATTATTTGTGAAGTTGGAGGATGCTTATTATATGATATTTCCATTGACCATGAGATGGAGCCCATAATTCCATAATTTGAGTCTTTTGTGCTTCCGTTGATAGGATACATTCCTGTACATCCCTGTCCATAATTAAGACTGGAATATCCAGAAGTTGAAGAATAAATACCTGCGAGATAATCAATATGTGCTTTATCAGGAGCCCAATTCGCACGATAACTCCATGGATAAGAAACATATTCGGTTCCGCTGTGGTAAGTGGTATGAACTACAAATTGATTTTCGGACATACAGGCACGAAGAGCTTTGGATTCAATTTGAGAATATGCTCCGGTGCTGTTGCCCCATCCATCCCACATATAACCCCAATCACGATTAAGATCAACACCGTTTGAATTATATCTACTATTGTTTACTCTGCCGTCAGGATTAACCATAGGATAAATCCATATTTCTCTCGTGTCGATAAGATCAGTTATTGTTGGGTCATTTCCGTATTCAAGGCAAAGCATTCTGGCAAAACGGATGCAGTTTTCTGCTGCTCCAACTTCATCACCATGAATACCACCATCGAAAAATACTTCTGCTTCGTTTTCATCAGTGGCAACATTATCGCTGATTTTTAAAGCGGAAAGCTCCCTCCCTTCAACGGAAGTTCCATAAATTGTTTTTGTACAAATGGAAGGAAATGCAGTTACAAGGCTATCCATCAGATCAATTATTTCCTGATAAGTATGATATGCGTCTTTATTATTCCAGAAGTTTTGATAATGTTTGTTCAGATCGTCTATTAGAATCTCGCATTTAAAACCTGAATTAACCAAGCGATCATATTCTACAGGAACAACATACAAAATTGCATGGTCATTATAAAAATCACCATTAAAGCGTAAATCATGTAATTTCTGAGCCTGGCTTTGGTTTTCAATTTTTACTTTGACTTCTTTTTCGTCTGTTCTCCAGCCATTTTGAGCATTAAGTGAAAAAGAAAAACTTAAACTAAGAACGAAAAGAAAAAGAACAACTTTTTTCATAATTATATGGTTTTTAAATTTGTCGCCAAATTTATTAAAAATGCTTTAGAAAAAGGGGGATAAAGAGCTTTAATTATAAAGTTGGATTGAAATAAGGGGAATAGGGGGAATAGGGGAAATAGGGGAAATAGGGGAAATAGGGGAAATAAGGGCTATACTTTTAGTGTCAGTTTAAGGTCTTGGTTCTTCCCACTTTGTCATTATTTCTATTACTTCTTTTTCGACCATAGAACGAGCATCCCATCTGTCATAACCTTTTGATAACAGCAAATTATAATCAGTTTCGGCATGACGAATATGTGCCATAACAGCAAGCCTGATGGTTTTTTCCGAAAATTCTTTTGCTGATGCAGAACGACCAACTCTGCCACTATATTTCAAACATGCATGTTCTGCGATTTTATTTTCTCTTTGTTTTGGACAAGCAGGAAAAAATTCACGAATTTTGATAGCATATTGACGAACGAAGTTACGATCCATTTCTGCACGGCGAATTGCTTCACGTTCCCTACGTCTTTCTCTGTATTCACTATCTGCGAGACATTCCTTTTCAGCTTTATCAAGTGCTGCTTCTTCAACTAATATACCTTGTCTTTCGTAATGTTTACGTGCCCGACTCCATTTCAAAACAACAGCAGACAAAATAGAATATTTCTTTGATCGTCTTGTAAGTGCAGCATCTCCTGAAGATAAAAAAACCAAATGTTCTAAATCTGCACAAGCCAGACAAACAGCACCTTTTTCTCTGTCAAGGGTTATCCATGCTTTATGTCCAAGATTTTCGCCACATTCGGAGCATGTTGAATCTCGTGAACTTATAAAAACTTTAATATCTGTGTTTTTGTTTTTCATGAAAATTTATTCAAAATACAAACTGCAAAAAATTTATTTTATACCGATCATCTTATAATTTTACCTTCCCATAAATCACTTAAAAATTTTCTATAGGGTATAATTTGTATTTGTTCATAAACTCTTTCTTCTTTTTCATTACATACTACAATAGCCTTATGAGGTGAACATTCTTCAATGAAAGCTTTTATTGGAAGCAAATCCCTTTTTTCAACATGACTTGTTCCTTTTACTTCAATAGCTATTTCGCCATTACCGAGAATAAAATCAACTTCAAGACCGGATTTTGTTCTCCAGAAATCAATTTCGAAATCCACTTCATAATATGAATTATAAGCCATAAGTTCCATTAGTATGAAATGTTCAAATGCTTTCCCGAATAATTCGCCTTTTTCTTCCTCAATATGGCGTTTTGTTAAAGCACCGGCAACACCTACATCAAATAGGTAAAACTTTGGTGCTTTGGTAATAACCTGCCGGTTTTGTCTTTTTTTAAAAGGCTTGATCATAGTTCCCATAAGTGTATCAACAAGAATTTGGTAATACTCTCTTACTGTCTTGGAATTTACTCCACAATCACGGGAAATATTTGTATAATTCGTAAGCTCGCCATGAGAATATCCCAAAGCATCAAAAAATCTTGAAAACGCTGGAATGTTCCGGGTTAATCCTTCGGCAAAAACTTCCTCTTTCAGATAATCTTGAATATATGCCCGCAAGGATCTTTTATATTCTTCCTGTTGGTAGTGAACAGGGATCATACCACGGTTCAATACAGTCAAAAGATTCCAATTTTTTAGTTCTGCGGTAACCAAAGGAAACATTTCAAAACGCCATAGTCTTCCACCCAAAAGATTTGCTCTGCCTCTTTTCAACTTTCTTGCACTCGATCCGCATAAAATAAACTGGATACCTTTATTTTCTATCAGCCAGTGTATTTCATCCATAATTTGTGGTATCTTTTGTACTTCATCTAATATTACCGGAAAATTCAGGGAGTTGGTATCTTTTGCTAATAATTGTTCCCTTAATAATGAAGGCTTTTTAGAATATTCAAAAAACAGATCTGTTTGTAGAAAATCATATACTAAACTATTTGGAAATTCAGATTTCAAGTAAGTGGTTTTTCCTGTTTTCCGTGGTCCCCATAGAAATGCTGATTGATTTTCCGGAAGATTGATATTTAAAACTCTCTTGATATTTTGCATGTTGTTACGATTTAGTTTAACTAATTCGGAATAATGTGCAAATATAGACAAAGAAAATCAAAATTTTAATAGTTTTTTAAAAAAACATTATTAAAAACAATAATTATGTTGTGAAATATTACAAATTATATAATTATAAATATTTATAATAAATCATTATCCTGTTTTTTGTTTGCAGTAAAGTTGCGATATTTAGTTTCTCAAAACTTAGTACTTTTATCAAAATATTAATTCAATAAAAATGAATAGTCTGTTTTCTTTTTTTTGGGGTAAATGCATCATTACCGGCATTATTTTTATTTTACTTTTTGGTGAGGTGAATAATAGTTTTGCAGACTCCCCTGATTCAACTTCATTTGTGTGGACAGAAAAAGTTGTTTGGTATCAGATTTTTCCTGAAAGATTCAGGAATGGTGATAAAACTAACGATCCGGAGTTGTTTGATCAAGAAGGATGTTGGCCGCATGAATTAATTGAACCATGGCAAATTCATCCATGGAAATCCGATTGGTTTGAGCTTCAGGCTTACGAAAAAATAAACAAAAAAGACCTTTGGTACAACATCACACGTAGAAGATACGGAGGCGATATTCAGGGAATTATTGATAAACTTGATTATTTAAAAGACATGGGAATAGGTGCAATTTACCTGAATCCCATTTTTGTCTCTCCTTCTCATCATAAATACGATATTGCATATTATCACCATATTGAGCCTACTTTTGGCCCTAACCCCAAAGGTGACAAAATGATTATAGAAATGGAAAATCCAATTAATCCGGCAGAATGGGTTTGGACTTCTGCTGATCGATTGGTTTTAAAATTGATTAATGAAATCCACAAAAGAGATATGAAAATTATTTTTGATGGTGTTTTTAATCATGTCGGGTATAATAATTTTGCTTTCAGAGATGTGATGGAAAATCAGGAAAACTCTGATTTTAAGGATTGGTTTACCATTAATTCGTGGGAGGATTCTATTGCCGGAACTCATTTTGGTTATGAGGGTTGGTGGGGAGTAAAAGACATGCCCGAAATTCGTGAAGATTCTTCAGGAATGAATAAAAATGCAGAGAAGTATATTTTTGATATTACTCAGAGATGGATGGACCCTGATAATGATGGCGATCCTTCAGACGGAATTGATGGCTGGCGTTTGGATGTTGCTTTTTGTGTCGGTCATCCTTTCTGGAAAAAGTGGAGGGAACTGGTAAAATTTATAAATCCCGACTCATATCTAACCGCCGAAATAATAGATTCTCCCGAAAAATTAATTCTTTACTTAGAGGGCGATGAATTTGATGCAGTGATGAATTACAATTTTACTTTTTACTGTAGTAGCTTTTTTATTACTGAAAGAGGTGGCGTTTCTGTCTCTCATTTCGATTATCTGTTAAATGATTTGCGAGCAGAATTTCCTGAAAAAGTAAGTCTGCAAATGCTAAATTTATTGGGTAGTCATGACACTGATCGGCCCTCTTCGAGAATTGTAAATCGTGGTCTTATCAATTACCTTGATAAAAATAGCTTTTTCGGTAAATCAAGTGCACGTAATCAGAAATATAAAAATCGTAAACCAAATAATAAAGAATATGAAATGTTGAAATTAATGTCAATTTTTCAAATGACTTATCCTGGAGCACCAATGATTTATTATGGTGATGAGGTTGGAATGTGGGGAGCAAATGATCCCTCTTGTCGAAAACCAATGTTGTGGGAGGATAAAGTTTATGATAACGAGAAATATCTTCCGAAAAATCTAAAAAGAAAAAATGCTGATAAAGTTGAAGTAAACATTGATTTATTAAATCATTACAAAAAAATAATCAACATTAGAAACACAAATCCCGAACTTCAATCAGGCGATTTTAAAGTTCTTTTAATTAATGATAAAAATAGGATTTATGCCTTTTCTCGAACATTGAACAATGAGTCAATAATTGTAGTTATCAATAATGATATTAACGATCATAATGTTGAATTAAATATCGGAGCAAAAAAATCAGCAAAAGATATTCTTAACAATAAAAATTTGAATATTAAAAATGAACAAATTTCTATTCCGGTAAACGGGAAATGGGCAGCGATTATTAAAGTTGAAATTGGAAATTAGAAATTGGAAATTTGTTCTTCTTCATAATTTCTAATTTCCAATTTCTGCAAATATTAAATAAATACAAAATAAAATTTACTAACTCTAAAATAATAAACACATGAAACAACGAATAATTCTAATTGCAATCTCATTTTTGTTTCTGAATTTTTCCTTTGCCGGAAAATCAGATTTGAAGAAAATTGAACCACCTTTCTGGTGGACAGGAATGGAAATTCAAGAGCTACAGCTTTTGGTTTATGGAACTGATATTTCTGAAAATACAGTTGAAATAAATTATCCGGGAGTGGAGCTTTTAGAAAAAATTAAAACCGAAAATCCCAATTATTTATTTTTAAACCTTGTCATCTCCGACAAAGCCAAAGCAGGGAAATTTCAAATTAACTTTAAGAAAAAAAATAAAAGAATTCATTCTCACGAATACGAGTTAAAAGAAAGAAAAGAAGGCTCAAAACATAGAGAAGGATTTAGCAGTTCTGATGTAATTTATCTGATTATGCCTGATAGATTTTCAAATGGAAATCCCGAAAATGATGATATGCCCGGAATGCTTGAAAAGGCAAATCGTAAAGATCCAAACGGAAGGCATGGAGGGGATATAAAAGGTATTGCCAACCAAATTGATTACTTCAAAGATTTGGGAATTACTGCACTTTGGCTAAATCCTGTTTTTGAAAATAATATGCCAAAATATTCTTATCACGGTTACGCCATCACGGATTTTTATAAAGTTGATCCTCGTTTTGGAAGTAATGAAGATTATAAAAAACTTATAGATGATTGTCATAAAAATGGAATAAAAATGATAAAAGACATGGTTTTTAATCATTGTGGTCTTGGTCATTGGTGGATGGAAAATTTACCTCAGCAGGATTGGATTCATCAGTTCCCCGAATTTACCAGATCGAATTACCGCGGTGGAACTGTTACCGATCCTTACGTTTCGGAATATGATAAAACAAAAATGCTTAGTGGCTGGTTTGACACTTCAATGCCCGACTTAAATCAAAAAAACGAACTTCTTGCAAATTATCTTATTCAAAACAGTATTTGGTGGATAGAATATGCCGGCCTTAACGGCATACGAATGGACACATATCCATACTCATATAAAGAGTTTATGGCAGATTGGATGCAAAGGATCAACACTGAATATCCAAATTTTAATGTTGTTGGAGAATCATGGTTATCATCAACTTCTGCTGTTGCTTACTGGCAGGAAAATGCCAATAACCGTGATGGCTACAAATCTCATCTTCCAAGTGTTTTTGACTTTCCGCTGATGTTTGCTATCGGTCATGCTTTTACCGAAAACAATACATGGGATAAAGGTATTGTAAGATTGTATGATGCTCTTGGACAGGATTTTCTTTACGGAAATCCAAATGAACTTGTTGTCTTTGCGGATAATCACGATACCGACAGATTCTTTACAAAAATTGATGAGAATTATGATGATTTTAAAAATGCAATGACTTTTCTTTTGACTATCAGAGGTATTCCATTAATTTATTACGGAACGGAAATATTAATGACCGGTTACGAAAACAGAGGACATGGAGATATTCGTAAAGATTTTCCGGGTGGTTGGAAGGGTGATAAAAATAATGCTTTTACCAAAGAAGGAAGAAATCATAAACAAAATGATGCATTTAGATTTTTGAAAAAGCTCCTGAATTACAGAATAAATAATGAAGTTCTTCAATCGGGAAAACTTGTTCATTTCATCCCGGAAAACGGAGTTTATGTATATTTTAGATATAATGATGAATGTGCTGTAATGGTTATTATCAGCAATAATGATGAGTTGATAAAACTGAATACTGAAAGATATTCTGAGATTCTGAAAAACTACAGCACAGGAACAAATATTCTTAACGGACAAAAAATTAATGATTTAGGAAATATTAGTATTACTCCTAAGAGTTCGATGGTTGTGGAGTTAGAGAAATTTTGATTTAAGATTTAGGAATTCAGATTTAAGATTTAATTGAAAATATGTAAATGGCGGTTATTAAAAGGAAGATAGTTAAAAAATCTGTGAATCTGTGGCAAATTTGATTTAACATAATGTACAAAAACAAAAAATATAATGAAAAATATAACTTTATTATTACTCGTAATTATACTTGCAGGATGTAGTTCCCGGCAAATAGAAATTCACCAATCAAAGGATATTGTTGGCTTGGCAAGTCCGGTGCAGTTAAATACCGACTCAACAATAATTTATCTTGAGGATTATTTTGTAGATATTTCAAAAATAGAATCGGTAAAACTTAATGGAAAAACCGTTTCTCTTTCGGAGGATAATAAAAAAGCAATTATTAAATCTGAAGAATCTTTTCCACGATTAATGGAAATGGAAGTAATTGTAAATGGAATTCCTTATCAGATACTTTGTAAAAAATCTGAAAAAATCAACAAACCAATTAGTTTTGATCCAATAGGGAAAAAGTATAAAAAAGTCAGGATTGCAGGTGAGATGAACGGATGGAATCCTGCCGCCGGAAATCTTGAATTTAAAGATGGAATCTGGCAAACTTCAATGTATCTGTCTCCCGGAAAATATCAGTACAAACTTGTGCTTGACAAAGATTGGATAATTGATCCTGCCAACAGCGATTCTATTGACAATAATGCCGGAGCTTATAATTCTGTTCTAAGCGTTGGCAAAGATATGACTGAGTTTTTGCCAAAATTATTCACTAAAGAAATTGAAGGAAATGAAATAGAATTAGGTTTTGAAAATGAAGCAAAAGAGTTTTTTGTTTTTTGGCAGAATTACCGTTTGCCGGATGAATTCTTTGAAATTGATGATGATGAAATTAAAATATTAATTCCTGAAAATGCAAAAGATTTTGAACGCTCATATTTAAGAGTTTTTGCCTATAATGAGCATGGAATTTCAAATGATATTTTAGTTCCCCTGAACAAAGGAAAAGTAATTACAGATGTAAACGAATTATCCCGAACCGATCATCAAACTTTAATACTTTATAATGCTTTTGTTGATAGATTTTATGATGGGAAAAAGGGGAATAATAAACCCGTAAATGATCCTGAAATTCTTCCAAAAGCAAATTATTTTGGTGGTGATATTGTTGGGATAACAAAAAAGATAAAAGATGGTTATTTTACTGATCTTGGAATAAATACGGTTTGGGTATCTCCGATCATTCAGAATCCTGAAGGAGCTTATGGTTTGTGGCTTGAGCCGAGATCAAAGTTTTCCGGTTATCACGGTTACTGGCCAATTTCTTTTACAAAAATTGATTATCGTTTTGGAAATGCTGATGAATTCAAAGAATTGGTTAAAGAAGCTCACGCAAAAAACTTGAATGTTTTACTTGATTTTGTTGCAAATCATATTCACGAAAATCATCCGTATTACAAAACGCACCCTGATTGTGCTACAAATTTGTATTTACCTGATGGATCTTTAAATACCGAAAGATGGGACGAACACCGTCTCACAACCTGGTTTGATATTTTTCTGCCAACTCTCGATCTTTCAAAACCCGAAATAGTTGAAATGTTAACCGATTCTGCTGTTTTCTGGATAAAAGAATATGACCTTGATGGATTTCGTCATGATGCCACAAAACACGTTCCTGAGCTTTTCTGGCGTACACTTACCAAAAAATTAAAACAGCAAATTATCATTCCCGAGAATAAACCACTTTATCAAATTGGGGAAACTTATGGTTGTCCTGAATTAATTAGCAGCTATGTAAATTCCGGTGAGTTGGATGGACAGTTTGATTTTAACGTTTATGATAATGCAGTTGCAGTTTTTGCCCGCAAAAATGAATCCTTCAAAAGATTGAATAACTCAATTCTACAGAGTTTTAAATATTACGGTAATCATAATCTTATGGGTTATATAACTGGCAATCAAGACAGAGCTCGTTTTATTTCTTATGCAGGCGGTGAGTTGAGTTTTGATGAAGATACCAAGCTTGCCGGATGGACAAGAGAAATTGGAGTTGGAGACACAAAAGCGTATAAACAATTATCAGCATTAACAGCTTTTTTGATGACTATTCCCGGAGTTCCTGTTATTTATTTTGGTGATGAAATTGGTGACCCGGGAGGAAACGATCCTGATAATCGCCGCATGATGAGGTTTACTGATTTGAATGAAAATGAAAAATTAGTGAAGGCCACCACAAAAAAATTAATTGATATTCGTAAGAAAAATCTTTCAATAACTTTTGGAGAATTTATTCCATTAATTACCGGAGATAAGATTTATGTTTATGCAAGAACATATTTTGATGAAATTACGGTTGTAGTTTTCTGTAAAGATAAATCCATTAAAAACATTAAAATTAAATTACCCGAACGTTTTGCGAAAACAGAACTTAAATCTAATTTTGGATCAAATATTGAGTTCAATGAAAATGTACTTAATATAGAAATTGGGGAGAATCTTTTTGAGATCATTGAAAATTGAAATGAATAAAAGCCACAGATTCACAGATAAAAAAATAATCTGTGAATCTGTGGCAAATTTGATTATCCATAATATTCTATAATTAAATCTTAAAAAATAAAAAATATGAAAATATCAGAAATTATTAAAAACAGAAATATCAAAAACATTTTTTTCTTTTCGTTGATGATGTTTTTATTTTCTTGTCAGAATATTGACAAAAAAAGTACGGAAAAAACTGATGGTTTTACTCATGTAGAATGGAGTAAAGATGCAGTTATTTATGAAGTAAATGTTAGGCAGTTTACACCTGAAGGAACTTTTGATGCTTTCGAAGAACATTTGCCGAGATTAAAAGAAATGGGAATTGATATTTTATGGCTGATGCCAATACATCCTATTGGTGAGAAAAACCGTAAAGGGGGTCTTGGAAGTTATTATTCTGTAAAAGATTATAAAGCGGTAAATCCGGAATTTGGAAACATGAATGATTTTGTAAAACTGGTTGACAAAGCACATGAATTAGGAATGTATGTGATTTTAGATTGGGTAGCAAACCATACAGCATGGGATAATAAAATGATTAAAGAACATCCTGAATGGTACACAAAAGATTCACTCGGAAATTTTGTTTCTCCATTTGATTGGTCTGATGTTGTGGATTTGAATTTTGAAAACGAAGATTTGCAGGATTATATGATCGGAGCTTTAAAATTCTGGATAGAAGAAGCAAATATTGATGGGTATCGTTGTGATGTTGCAGGAATGGTTCCTGTTGAATTTTGGGATAAAGCAAGAGCTGAGCTTGACAAAATAAAGCCGGTATTTATGCTTGCCGAAGC
>JAIORY010000162.1 GCA_021107915.1 Bacteroidales bacterium
TTTTATAAAATTATTATTATTTAGATTGTGTAAAAATAGTATAATTATTTTAATTAGTAGTAAATCTTGTTAAAAATTTTTTGATGTTTCAGGAAATGGGAATAATGGAATAATGGAATAATGGAATAATGGAATGTTGGAATAATGGAATTACAATAAATTACCATAAATTACCATAAATTACAACCAATTACAATTATTTTTTCTACATCATTTTAATAAAGACGTCGGATTCCAAAAATATTTTTCCAAATCAATAATTTTATCATCTATAACTTTTATTCCTTCATTTTCCAAAAGTTGTTGCATAATATTTGGATTGCCAAAATGTTGTTTTCCGCTCAGTATTCCGTTTCTGTTTACAACTCTGTGTGCAGGTATTTCTTCCGGAAAGGAAAGGGATTTATTCATAGCCCAGCCAACCATTCTTGCAGAGCCTTTTGTACCGAGATATTCTGCAATAGCTCCGTAAGTAGTAACTTTTCCTCGTGGAATGAGTTTTGCAACTTGATAAACTTTTTCAAAGAAAGAGGGATCGTTAGACATTGTCAATTCGGAATTTTAAATATTTAATAGAAATGTTTTCTTTAAGAAATTTTTTTTCATAAAATGTTTTAATTGATAAAATATCATCATCAATATCGGAATTATAAACATCATTTGTGTGAGAAACAATTTCTAAATTTAATTCATTCAGCAGTTCGAAGGTGTAATCAAAAAGCATTTGATTATCAGTTTTAAGGTGTATAGTACTTCCCTTTGCCAGAATATTTCTATACATCTCAAGAAATCGAGGATTTGTCAGACGTTTTCTAATACGTGGAGTTTTAGGATGTGGATCGGGAAATGTAATCCATATCTCGTCAACTTCACCTTCATCAAAATAATCTTCGATTAACTCAATACGGGTGCGAATAAATGCAATATTATTTATTCTTTCCTCTAAAGCTGTTGTAGCTCCACGCCACAACCTTGCTCCTTTTATATCAATACCGATAAAATTTTTATTGGGATATTTTCTTGCTAATCCAAGGGTGTATTCACCTTTTCCACATCCCAATTCTAAAGTTATTGGTTTGTCATTTTTGAAATATTCTTTTTTCCATTTTCCTTTTAATGGAAAACCCTTTTTAATGTCATCATAAGAATACTGAAAAAGATTATTATAAGAATCGATATCTTTATAATGTTGTAGCTTATTTTTTCCCATAGAGAAGTAGTCTTAAACTTACTGCAAAATTATCGAAAAAATAGTGAAGAAAGAAATTATTTTGAGAATATCCATGCAGATTCATTTTCATCTTCTTTGATAACTGCAAGTTGTTTTCGGGCTTCCGGTAATGAGTTGAATCCTAAAAAACTAACTCTGTATAAACCGTATTTGTTTTGCCCTATAATTTCAGAATCAAAACCTTTTTCATTTAATATACCGATAAGTTTTTTTGCGTTTACCAGCTCCTTAAATGATCCGGCAACGATAAAATATTTTTTAAATATCGGAATTTTAACAACCTTTGGAGCTTTCTCAGGGGCATTAACTTTATGTTCTTCAGATTTAGTAACAGGTTTTTCTTTTATCTCTGACGGCTTTTCTTCTATTACTGACGGCTTTTCTATAATTGTTAAAGATTTTTCTTTTATTATCGAAGCATCTTCAATTATGGGAAATATTATTATAGTATCGGTTTTATTTGTTTTAGGATTTTCGGTTTTTTGTATGTTTTCATTATTGACTACCTCCGCAGTATTAATAGCGTTTTTATTTTGAACACTTGCACCCGAGAAAATTTTATTCAAAGGAATAATAGTAATGTTTTCTACCAAAAATTCATTAGGTGTTTGAAAAAAGAAAGGAACAAAATTTGAGTAATTATTGTACAGACTTTTGACTTTTGCAGGATTATTTATTCCAATAAATATCATTCCAACAATAATTAGTAAAGTAACAAGATTGATGTGGATATAACGATGACGCTTTACATTTGGTGATGATAGTGGTTTACGTTTTTGTTCTGCTTTTGATTTTTCTGTTGATTGAGTTTGTATTTTTGGTTTTGGTTTTGGTTTACGATCAATAAATGTTTTTTCAATCTTATGACGGGTGGTTTCACGTCTTATGGGAGGAGAAATAAAGCTTGACATTCCGTATGATTCAGTAAAGTAGTTTTGGCTTATGTCAGGGTCAAATTGAATATTTTTTTCATTATTAAAAAATATAATTCCAACTTTTTGGAAGTTGATTTTTTTACCTTCATTTAAGGCTTTAAAACATTTGTCGACAAAACTTTCAACTTTGTATTTTGAGTCAGCATATGAAATATTTTCTGCTTCAGCAATTTTATTTATTAATAATCCGTCATTTGTTTTCAGGAAAGCATTAAAAACAATTTTCTTGGAAGGAGGTATAAATGTTCTCTGGTCGTTTTGAATCTTTGCCGGTATATCATTTGTTATAAAACCGCCAAGACCCGGGATTACGATGCATTCGTATTCAAATAAAAGATCGCCTATATATTTTGATATCTTCATTTTTTTCTATTTATAATCCACAATTTTAGGCACTCATTAGTTACTCTTCCGCTTAGCTAAATTAATATTTTTCAATAAAATCAAAAATTATTAATAATATTTTTTAGATCATCGGGACTATCAACCCCCACACTTTCAATATTCGTAAGCCTTACATCAATTTCATAAGCATTATCTAACCATCTTAATTGTTCAAGTGATTCAGCTATTTCAAGCGATGATTTTTTAAGTTGTGTTATTTTTGACAGAACATCAGTTCGGTATGCATATATTCCGATATGTTTGTAAAACTCATGTTTAATTAGCCAATTATCTTTTCCCGAGTTTCTGATAAAAGGAATTGCCTGTCTGCTAAAAAAAATCGCTTTATTATTTTTGCCTATTATAATTTTAACGATATTCGTGTTAAAAAGTTCTTCTTTTGTTGAGATTATTTTTGCTAAAGTGGCAATTTGAGCATTTTTATTTGAAAAGCAGGATGTAACTATTTTTATTTGAGATGGATCGATAAAGGGTTCATCTCCTTGTATATTTACTACAACATCCCATTTTTTCTCAGGATTCTTTTCCTGAATATTTTTAACCACTTCATTGCATCTGTCAGTACCATTTTCATGATCGGCTGATGTCATCATTACTTTTCCGCCAAAATCTTTTACATGATTTTCGATACGTTTGTCATCAGTTGCTACAATTACATCCAAAAGAACATCTGCTTTTTTTACTTGTTCGTAAACTCTTTGAATCATCGACCTCTTACCGATCATAGCGAGAGGTTTTCCGGGAAACCTTGTTGATGCATATCGTGCAGGGATAATTCCTAAAATGTTCATTCGAATTCTTTTTACTGTTTAATTTAACATTCTTCAAAAATCATCTAAAGTCAAATTTTTATTTTAAAACAGACCATGAATCTTAGCATTAATTTTTTCTATTACCATTCCAAAATCTTCTCTGCTATCTTCAAAGTTTATCTCATCAACTTCTATAATTAATAATTTTCCCTGATCATATTTATTGATCCATATTTCGTATCTTTCATTTAATTTTTTAAGGTAATCAAGCCGGATTGATTCTTCGTATTCTCTTCCTCGTTTTTGTATTTGAGTTACAAGATTAGATACGCTGGAGCGAAGATAAATCAACAAATCAGGAGGTTGAATAAAAGAACTCATAAGTTCAAACAAGGAACTATAATTTTCAAAATCCCGTGTAGTCATTAAGTTCATCGAATGAAGATTTGGTGCAAAAATATATGCATCTTCATAGATAGTCCGATCCTGAATAACTGTTTTTTTACCTTGCCTAATCTGTATTATCTGTCTGAATCTACTGTTCAGAAAATATACTTGTAAATTAAAAGACCAACGTTGCATATCCTCATAAAAGCTGTTTAAATAAGGATTCTTTTCAACATCTTCGTAATGCGATTCCCATCCAAAATGTTTGGAAAGCAGACGTGTTAAAGTTGTTTTTCCTGAGCCAATATTCCCGGCTATTGCTATGTGCATCGTAAATTGGTTTAAAATTATTAATTATTTTTGGTTAATGATAGTTCAAGTATTTCTTCAATATATTTTCTGTTGTTTGCTAACCGTGGAACTTTATTTTGTCCTCCGAGTTTTCCCTGTTTTTTAAGCCATTTATAAAAAGTGTTTTTTGGAAGAATATTAACAATAGGTTTGCGTAAAACCATATCATGATAACGTTTTGCTTCGTAATCCGAATTCAGTGATTTTAAACTATTGTCAAGTATTTTGATGAAAACATCCAGATTGTTTGGTTTTGTTTCAAATTCAATGAGCCATTCATGGGCTGCATTTTCGTTTTTGTTAAAATAGACTGGGGCAGCAGTATATTCGTTAACAATTGCATTGGTCTTTTTACAAGCATTAGCGAGAGCTTTTTCTGCATTATCAATAATAATTTCTTCGCCAAAAGCATTAATAAAATTTTGTGTTCTTCCTGTAATTTTAATTCTAAATGGATTTAATGAGGTAAATTCTACTGTGTCTCCTATTAAATATCGCCACAATCCACCATTAGTAGAAATTATCAGAGCATAATTAATGCCGCTTTTAACTTCATCTAATTGTAGTGTTTTTGGATTTTCACAATTAAGTTGATCAAGTGGCATAAACTCATAAAACACTCCATGATCCAAAAACAAAAGCAATTCGTCAGAGTCAGATTTATCCTGAATTCCAAAAAAACCTTCAGAAGCATTATATGTATTTATATACCTCATTTTTGATGAAGGAATAAGCTGTTTGTATTGTTCAATATAGGGACTGAAATTTACTCCACCATGAAAAAAGGCTTCCATGTTTGGCCATACTTCTAAAATATTGCTTTTATTGGTGATTTCCAAAACTCGTTTTAAGAAAAGTAACATCCATGAAGGTACACCGGATAAATTTGTAACATCAACATTTTTCGTTTGCTGTGCCATTTGTTCAATTTTATCCTCCCACTCGTGCAGCAAAGCGGTTTCTTGTTTCGGTGTTCTGGCATATTGTACCCATGCAGGAAAATTTTCTACCATCAGAGCCGAAAGATCGCCTACATAATAATTATTGTTTTTTACTTTTACAATATCATGCTTCCCAATCATAGCAATTCCTTTACCATCAAACATTTTCGAATCAGGATAATTATTTAAGTAAACTGCTAATAAATCTTTTCCACCTTTGAAATGACAATCAATTAGTGATTCATTACTCACCGGAATAATCTTGCTTTTACTGTTTGTTGTTCCCGATGATTTTGCAAATAATTTAATTTCTGAGTTCCAAAGCACATTTTGCTCTCCGTTTCGAGTGCGGTCAATATACACTTTCAAGTTTTCATAATTACTTATCGGAACGCGATTTTTAAAATCATTGTAATTTTTAATTGAATTATAATGATACTTTTTTCCCCATTCTGTGTTTTTTGCGCTATCAATTAATTTATTAAATAGTTCGGATTGAACCTCGTGAGGGTTCATCATAAAGTGTTCAATCTGCTGAATCCTTCTTCTAATCAACCATGATATTACCGAATTAATTATTGCCATAAAGAATGTTTTTTGAGGGATTTCAAAAATACTATTTTTGACTGAATATATAGAAAGAATTTTAAATTATGTTTTGAAAATTTTCCTACTTTTGAATTATGATTTGTTTTCCAAACTGCAAAATTAACCTGGGACTTTCAATAACGGAGAAAAAACCTGATGGTTTTCATAATATAGAAACTGTTTTTTATCCGGTTAATTTGTGTGATGCCCTTGAGGTATCTACTTCTAAGAATTATAAAACTGTTTTTATTGTTGATGGCTTAGATATTTCAGGAAACATAAATGAAAACTTATGTTTAAAAGCATTCAATATTTTAAAAAAGCATTTTGATATTCCTGAAGTAAATTTTCATTTGATAAAAAATATTCCTATGGGAGCTGGACTTGGGGGGGGGTCTTCTGATGCTGCTTTTACTATAAAAATATTAAATGATCTTTTTTCTCTTAAAATGCCTGATGGTTTAATGATAAAATATGCCAAAATATTAGGTAGTGATTGTGCATTTTTTATTAAGAATAAAGCAGTTTTTGCGTCTGGTAAAGGTGATAAATTTAAAAATATTAATCTCGATATTTCAAATTATCAAATTGCTATTATAAAACCAAAAATTCATATTTCAACACAGCAGGCATATTCCAATATTATTCCTTCAAAAAAAAATATCTCTGTTAAGGAGATAATAAAAATGCCTGTTTCCGATTGGAAAAAAAATCTGTTTAATGACTTCGAAAAACCAATTTTTGAAATATTTCCGGAAATTGAAAAAATAAAAAATAAACTTTATAACCTTGGGGCAGAATATGCTTCGATGAGTGGAAGTGGTTCAGCAGTTTATGGGTTATTCAAAAATGAAATTGAATTACAATCACATTTTACAGATTGTTTTGTCTGGCATGGGAAGTAGAATTTTTTACATTTTACATTTATCATTCTACATTTTACATTATTAAAAAAAATTTAGATTTATGATTTTAAATTTTAAATCTGAATTCTAAAATCTTAAATTGTTAGAACAAGACTTTATGGACAAACACTACTTCGGTGCAGTTATTAAAAGATAAATCCCAATAATTCCAAAAATTATATTAGGAATCCAGGCAGCCATATGTGGTGGTAAATTGCCGAGAGTTGCAAAAACAGTTGACACCTGCATAAACAATATAAAAGCAAAAGCTATTGCAATTCCCAATCCTAAATGCATACCGAGTCCGCCTCTGACTTTTCGACACGAAAGCGACATACCGATAAATGTCATTACCAACGTGGCAAAAGGAGAAGCTGCCCGTTTACTTCTTTCTACCTCGTAAATTTTAACATTTTCGACTCCTTTCATTTTTTTTGATTCAATAACACGGTTCAATTCCCAGAAATTCATTTCTTCAAAGTCCTCTTTTTCAACGTAAAGATCGGAAGGATCAAGGTTTAATGTAGTATCAATTCTTGTTCCTTTTACTAATTTTTCTTTTTTATCTTTTATTGTTCTAATATAGTAATCTTTTATTAACCATTCCCGATTGATAGTGTCCCATTTTATTGATTTTGCTCTGAGTTTGTAATAAAGTTTGTGATCTTTAAACTTTTCAATTGTAAATTTTTTTCCTTCAAGTGAATGTGTGTTAAATCTCTCAACATAAACAAAAGTGCCCGGATGTATCTGAAGATGAATATTGCGATCTTTGTTTTTTGAAAGTTTTTCCATGTATGTATCTTTGAATACACGCCTTTTTTGATTGGTTTTTGGGATAAGAAAATTGGCAAGGTAAAATGAAAAAACAGCCAAAATCAACCCTGAAATAAAATATGGTCTAAGTAATCTGGCAAAACTAACACCACTACTCAAAAAAGCTATTATCTCGGTATTTGAAGCCAATTTGGAAGTAAAAAAAATGACTGAGATAAAAGTGAAAAGATAAATAAACAGATTTAGAAAATACGGAATGAAGTTTAAATAGTATGAGAAAATTATTTCGTTTAGCGGAGCATCGTTTTCAAGAAATTCATCAATGTTTTCAGAAACATCAAAAATAATAACTATAACTATCAAAAGTGAGATAGCATAGAAAAATGTTCCGAGGAACTTCTTTATTATATAAAAGTCAATTATTTTCATCAATGAATTTGAAAACAAAAATACTAATGATTTTTAACATAAGAAAAATTAAATGTATAATGCAAAAAAGAGTAAAAATATTGCACTAAATTATATTTATAATCTTTCCGAAATCTTTGGAATCATAATATTTTTCCATTCAGTAAAACTTCCTTCAATAATTTTTTGTCGTGCAGTTTCGACCAGCCACAAATAAAAACGCAAATTATGCTGGCTCGAAATCATAGCTCCAAGCGTTTCATTCGATATAAATAAATGTCGCAAATATGCTTTTGTATATTCGCTGTCAACAAAAGAATCTCCATTTTCATCAACAGGAGAAAAATCATTTTTCCATTTTTCGTTTTTAATATTGATGATTCCCTCGCTTGTAAAAATATGACCATGCCGTGCATTTCGTGTTGGCATCACGCAATCAAACATATCCACGCCAAGTGCAATACTTTCTAGAATATTTTCAGGAGTTCCTACTCCCATCAAATATCTTGGCTTATCTTTTGGCAGAATATTACAAACCAAGTCAGTCATTTCGTACATCATTTCGTGTGGTTCGCCAACGGATAAACCGCCTATTGCATTTCCTTCGGCATTATGTGAAGCAATTTCTTCTGCTGATTGTTTTCTCAAATCATTGTATGTGCTTCCCTGAACTATCGGAAAAAGTGTTTGTGAATAACCATAATTTCCGCTTGTTTTATTAAATTGTTCAAAACATCTGCCAAGCCATTTATGAGTTATCTTTAATGATTTTTCGGCATATTCGTAAGTGCATGGGTAAGGAGTACATTCGTCAAAAGCCATAATAATATCGGCACCAATAATTCTTTGAATGTCGATTGCTCGTTCAGGTGTGAATTTATGTTTTGATCCATCAATATGCGACTGAAAAACAACACCTTCATTTGTCAGCTTTCTTTGAGCCGCAAGAGAATAAACCTGATATCCGCCACTATCGGTGAGTACCGGTTTGTCCCATCCGTTAAATTTATGCAGTCCTCCGGCACTTTTAATAACATCAAGTCCCGGTCTGAGATACAAATGATAAGTATTTCCCAAAATAATCTGAGCTTTGATGTCATTTTTTAATTCTTTAAAATGAATAGCTTTTACAGTTCCGGCCGTTCCCACAGGCATAAAAATCGGAGTTTCTATTTTGCCGTGATCAGTAGTTATTTTTCCGGCACGAGCTTGTGATTTATTGTCTTTTTTTGATATTTTAAAATTCATAAATGAAAAAAATATTTCCGCTCAAAGATAGATAATTCATAAAGAATAGATAATTTTGTAATAATAAAATTATGTCATGTTTTTAGATTTTCAGGATTTTACAATATTTCTTTTAATAGTTTTTATTTTGTTTGTACTGAGTAGTTTAGTTCAGTTAGTATATTATTGGGGTGTTTTTCGAAAACTGGCTTTTTACAAAAAAAATAAAAGAGGGAGCAAAGCACAAGCTGTTTCAATTGTGATTTGTGCAAAAAACGAATATAATAATCTAAAAGAAAATCTTCCGGTAATTCTAAAACAGGATTATACTGATTACGAAGTTGTGGTGGTAAATGACTTTTCGGATGACGAAACTGCAGAATTACTTGAAGAAATGAAGAAAAAATATTCTCATCTGAAGGTAATAAATTTTACCGGGAATCTTAATTTCTTCGCAGGGAAAAAGTTCCCTTTATCTCTTGGAATAAAATCTGCTAAAAATGAAATTCTTCTTTTAACCGATGCTGATTGCAAACCAATTAGTGCAAAATGGATCAGTCAAATGGTTTCGGGTTTTAATTCAAAAACAGATATTGTTTTAGGTTTTAGTCCATACAAAAAGGAAAAAGGATTATTGAATAGTTTAATTAGATTTGATACTTTGCATATTGCTATTCAGTATTTTTCGTATTCTCTTATCGGAAAAACATATATGGGAGTTGGCAGGAATCTGGCATATCGAAGATCTGTATTTTACAAAAATAAAGGATTTTCATCTCATTATAAAATTCAATCCGGTGATGATGATCTTTTTATAAATAGTGCTGCTACAAAAACTAACACTACTATCGAAATTCGACCGGAAAGTCATACCGTTTCAAAAGCTTCTTCAACATTTTCGCAGTGGTTTATTCAAAAAAGGCGACATCTTTCAACATCAAAATATTATAAAGGAAATTTTAAATTTTTACTTGGAAGTTATTCTTTGTCGCAAATACTCTATTTCTTAAGTTTTTTTATTTTGGTATTTCATACATTTAGCTTTTTGATAGTAATTTCAATATTTTTACTTCGATTAATAAGTCAGCTATTTATTATAAAAAAGTGTATGAACAGATTAAATGAAAAGGAATTATTATTACTTTCGCCTTTGTTTGAATTAATATTTATTATTCTGAATATCTTGTTTCTGATTTCAGGTATTATCTTTAAACAAAACAAATGGAAGTAAACTGATACTGAACTAAGATATAAGCAAATACAAAATCGAATAGCAATAAATTATTCAGTTAGTTTATTTGGAAATAATAAAGTTTATGCATCATAGTATAACAAATCATCTGACAAAAAAGGGATTACGGGATTACAAATTAGTTATTTCTGCAAGAGAAACCGGCGATCAAAAAGCCTATGCAAACTTGATGGAATATTACCGCAATCCTCTTTATTTTATGTTACTGAAGATGACAAATAATGCAAGTGATGCCGATGATTTGACGATAGAAGCTTTTGGAAAAGCATTTAAAAAAATACATCAATATACCCCTGATTACGCTTTTAGTACATGGTTGTTTAAAATTGCTTCTAATAATTGCATTGATTTTATTAGAAAGAAGAAGAAACACACATTTTCATTGAATAGTGATTTTGAAGATAACGAGGACAGTTATAATCTAGTAAATAAAATACCATCAAAAGCATTAGATCCGGAAGAAAAAATAATTAAAAAGCAAAAAATAAAAATGATGCATGAGGTTGTAGAAAGATTAAAACCTCATTATCGTACTTTGATCGAACTAAGATATTTTAAAGAATATTCCTATGAAGAAATCGCCACTAAACTTGACTTGCCGCTTGGTACGGTTAAAGCTCAGCTTTTTAGGGCAAGAGAGTTTCTTTATAATATTATGAAAAATGATAAAGAAAAAATATAAAAAATGACACACAAAAATTTTCAAAATGAAGTTTTAATGGGAATTCCTGAAATACTCCCTTCACCAAAAAAATACGAAAAAGATATTAATCATGCACCAATCAGAAAAGATATTCTTAATGTGGAAGAAAAGAAACTTGCATTGAAAAATGCTTTACGATATTTCGATTCAAAGCATCATAAAGTTCTTGCCAAAGAATTTGCTCAGGAATTAAAAGATTACGGTCGGATTTATATGTATCGTTTTCGCCCCGATTATAAAATTACTGCTCGTAGCATTGATGAGTTTCCATACAAATCGAAACAAGCCGGTGCAATTATGTTGATGCTTAGCAATAACCTTGATCATGCGATTGCACAACATCCTCACGAACTTATTACTTATGGTGGAAATGGTGCTGTTTTTCAGAATTGGGCACAGTATCGTCTTACAATGAAATATCTTGCCGAGATGACTGATGAGCAAACATTAGTACTTTATTCCGGTCATCCAATGGGACTGTTTCCTTCGCATAAAGATGCTCCAAGAGTTGTTGTAACAAACGGAATGACTATTCCGAATTATTCAAAACCCGATGACTGGGAAAGATATAATGCACTCGGAGTTTCGCAGTACGGACAGATGACGGCTGGATCGTTTATGTATATTGGACCACAAGGAATCGTTCACGGAACTACAATCACACTATTAAATGCCGGTAGAAAGATCCAAAAAGAAAATGAAGGTCTTGAAGGAAAATTATTTGTTACTTCCGGTCTTGGCGGTATGTCGGGTGCTCA
Organism: Bacteroidales bacterium; assembly: GCA_021107915.1. Taxonomy (GTDB): domain Bacteria; phylum Bacteroidota; class Bacteroidia; order Bacteroidales; family JAIORY01; genus JAIORY01. The sequence continues at coordinate 11,621 of JAIORY010000162.1, forward strand.
GGCAAAAGCTGCTGTTATTGCCGGTGCTATTGGGGTTATTGCTGAAGTAAATCCATTGGCTGCCAAAAAACGACATGAGCAGGGATGGGTTGATGAACTGTATGATGATCTTGATAAAACTATTGCAAGAATAAAAACAGCACAGAAAAACAAAGAAGCTGTTTCAATTGCATATCAAGGAAATATTGTTGACCTCTGGGAAAGATTTGTTGAAGAAGATATGCATGTTGAGCTTGGTTCTGACCAAACATCTTTACATAATCCTTGGGCAGGAGGTTATTACCCTGTCGGGATGAGTATTGAAAAAGCTAATGAAATGATGGCTAATGAGCCGGAAAAATTTAAAGAAGAAGTTCAAAAATCACTTAGGCGACAGGTTACAGCCATCAATAAACTAACTGCAAAAGGAATGTATTTCTTTGATTATGGAAATGCTTTTCTTCTTGAGTCAAGTCGTGCAAATGCTGATATTCTTGATGAGAAAGGAAAATTCAAATATCCTTCCTATGTTCAGGATATAATGGGACCAATGTGTTTTGATTATGGTTTTGGTCCATTTCGTTGGGTTTGTGTTTCTTCAAAACCCGAAGATTTAGATATTACCGACAGAATTGCAATGGATGTTCTTGAGGAGATTGCAGAAAAATCTCCAAAAGAAATTACTCAGCAAATGAAAGATAACATTCGCTGGATCCGTGAAGCAAAAGAAAATAAACTTGTTGTTGGTTCACAAGCACGTATTTTATATGCCGATTGCGAAGGAAGAACAAAAATTGCAGCAGCATTTAATAAAGCAATAAAAGAAGGACGCATAGGTCCGGTTGTTCTTGGTCGCGATCATCACGATACTTCTGGAACAGATTCACCTTATCGCGAGACTTCAAATATTTATGACGGATCGCAGTTTACTGCCGATATGGCGATTCAAAATGTGATAGGAGATTCTTTTCGTGGAGCTACCTGGGTATCAATTCATAATGGTGGCGGAGTAGGATGGGGCGAAGTTATTAACGGTGGTTTCGGAATGTTGCTTGATGGAACTGATGATGCCGACCGCCGATTAAAATCAATGCTTTACTGGGATGTAAATAATGGTATCTCGCGCCGTAGCTGGGCAAGAAATGAAGGTGCTATTTTTGCAGCTAAGAGAGCAATGGAAACCGAACCAAATCTTAGGGTTACAATACCAAATATTGCTGATGATAATTTAGTGAATGGGTGTTTTTAGGAAGAATTTCGATATGGCTTGATTATACCAATTGTATTTTACAGACTAACAAGTTTTGTTGTTTGAAACTTAATACTTGATCATTAGAAATATTTGTTTTTTGATTTTTTATTATTTGATATTTTATTTCAAATAATTAATGTGTAATTTTAAAAACCATCTCTTTCATTAGTTCTCCATCATCAAAGGTATTACTGTCAACCCCTTTGGCCTTTAAATCATATTCTCTCAAAACTGAAATCACCTTATTAAGTTTTGCTAAATTATAATTTCTTGCCGCAGTAATGTAATCACTAACAAAAAATGGATGCACTGATAAAACTGATGCAACATTTCGCTGCGAACGATCAGATATATAGTGATACATCAAAACTTTAATAAAATACGGATACAAAATAGCGATCACTTTAATTATTGGATTATCCTTAGCATTTGCTGCAAAATAATTTACAATACTTACTGATTTCACAGCATCTCTGTTTGCAAGTGCTTTTTGCAATTCAAACACGTTAAAATCCTTACTAATACCAATATTATCCTCAATATGAGTTTCATTAATTCTGGTATTTTCGGGAAGATTAATTGTTAGTTTATTAATTTCATTGGATATTTTTCCAAGATTAGTTCCCAAAAATTCAGATAATAAAATTGTGGCTTTAGGTGTAATTGAATATCCTCTTATCTTTATTTGATTTTCTATCCATGATGGAACTTGATTTTCAAAAATCTTTTTTGATTCAAAAAGAACACCCTTTTCACCAATAGTTTTTGCAAGAGAAGTGCGCTTATCCAGTTTTTTATATTTATAACAAAAAACAAGCAGTGTAGATTTTAAAGGATTTTTGAGGTATAACTGCAAACCTGATTCTTTCGTATTACTATTTTTATCAGCTTTTACAACAAGATCTTTTATATCCTGAGCTTCTTTAACAATCACAACCTGATAGTTTGCCATCATAGGAAATCTTTTGGCATTACTGATAACAGTCGAAATATCAACATCTCTTCCATAAAGAATTGTTTGATTGAATTCTTTTTCTGTATCGCTTAAAACACTTTTCTCAATAATTGAAGATATTTCATCAATATAAAATGCTTCTTCTCCGTGAAGAAAATACACAGGATAAAATATTTTGTTTTTTAAATCGCTTATAATTTGTTCAAACTTCATCTTTATATTTTAGAATTCAACCATTTTAGCATTTGTCAATGTTCCACTAAATTTGTGGTAATAACAAATTTATTAATAATAGTACCATAATTAGAAATACAGATGCTTTACTGTTTTTCCTTGGTTAATTAGTTGTTCTAATGAACTGATTCCGATTTTTAGATGATTTTCAACAAACTCAGAGTTCACCATAATATCACTCTTTTCAGTTTTTACCCCTGCTGATATCATAGGCTGATCAGAAACCAAAAGTAAAGCACCGGTAGGTATTTCATTTGCAAAACCAACAATAAAAAGTGTAGCAGTTTCAAGGTCTATTGCCATACTTCTTGTTTTTCTGAGATATTCCTTAAATTCTTTATCATGTTCCCAAACTCTACGGTTAGTAGTAAAAACCGTGCCTGTCCAATAATCTTTTTCAAAATCGCGAATTGTTGTAGAAATAGCTTTTTGAAGATTAAATGCAGGAAGTGCAGGAACTTCTTTAGGGAAATAATCGTTTGATGTACCCTCGCCTCTTATTGCAGCAATCGGCAAAATTAAATCACCAAGTTTATTCTTTTTCTTTAAGCCTCCACATTTTCCGAGAAACAAACAAGCATGAGGTTTAATAGCACTAATCAAATCCATTACTGTTGCTGCGTTTGCACTACCCATCCCAAATTGAATTATACTTATATTGCCGAAAGTAGCACTTGGCATAGGTTTATCTAAACCTTTAATTTCTACATTATTCCACTTTGCAAATAGATGTAAATAATTGCTGAAATTTGTTAAAAGAATATACTTCCCAAAATCCTTAATTTCTGTTCCGGTATATCTCGGCAACCAGTTCTCTGTTATTTCATTTTTTGTTTTCATGTCAAATAAATTTACACAAAGATATAAAAGTTAGTTTGAAGTCTTGATAAATAGATAATCTTTGGCTTATGAGTTTTATTTAAGTAATTATTAATTTGTGAGAAATAAATAATTTTGTCATTTGGTTGTCATTCAATAGTCATTT
>JAIORY010000383.1 GCA_021107915.1 Bacteroidales bacterium
GGATTTATCATACGTTTGGCAAAAGGAATCTATTTATATCCTTTTGATAAAGAAAATTTAAGAGTTTCAATGGAATAAATTGCCAAAGAAGTAGCAGCACGAGACAAGGCTCATATTTTACCCACAGGAACTTATGCACAACATCGCCTGGGTTTTTCCACGCAAGTACAAACCAATTGGGTATATATTACAGACGGCACACCTCGTACACTTAATATAGGTGGAAATACCATTAAATTTAAAAAAGGAGTTGCTAAAAATTTTGCCTATAAAAGCGAAATGATTTATTTGGTAGTAGCGGCACTTCGGGAGATGTATGATCTACCTGATGAACAGATGAAAAGAAAGTTGAAAGAATTGCTGAAAGCTGAAAGTCCGAAACTAATAAAACATGATTTTGCTTTGGCTCCGAATCGTATTCGTATTTATCTGCAAAAAATACTAAACGATGAAAACTAATTGGTTCTTACTATCACAAATCGAACAAATTAATCTGCATAACAATTGCGAACAGCAAACTAAATTGAGTACATACTCAATTGAAAAAGATTGGTGGGTTTCGCAAGTACTCAAAGCATTGAGCATTTCAATTTATGCCAATCACATTACATTCAAAGGCGGAACATCGTTAAGCAAAGGATGGGGACTGATACAACGCTTTTCGGAAGATGTTGATATTTCAATAAATAGAAAGTTTTTGGGATTTGGTGGCGAATTATCGAAAAATCAAATTAGCGATCGTTTACGCCGTGCTTCGTGTACGTTTGTTCGTGGTAATTTACGGAATGAAATTGAAAAGCAATTATTGCAATTAGGAATTTCGTCCGATTATTTTAATGTTTCTGTCAATGAAACCAACATTAGTACTACTGATCCCGAAACTATTGAAGTCGCTTATTTATCCGTATTGCCTCAACCGAACTACTTACATGACAAAGTGTTAATTGAAGTGGGAGCACGTTCTTTGATGGAACCTGCTGAACCTATAAAATTCAACTCAATCTTAGCGGAAACGTTTCCCCAATCCTTTCCATTAGAATCCGATTTTTCTTTGCAAACGGTGTTGCCCACTCGAACTTTTCTTGAAAAATTGTTTTTGATTCACGAGGAATTTTCAAAACCGATAGATGAGATTCGCATAGATAAAATGAGCCGACACCTTTACGATATTGAAAAGTTAATGGATACCGATTTTGCAAAAAATGCACTATCTAATGTGTTACTCTATAATGAGGTTGTTAAACATCGTCAAAAATTTATCGGTTTAAAAGGGTTTGATTATAATACACTATTACCTCAAAGAATAAATCTAATACCCCCTGATACTGTAAAAAACAAATATGGAATAGATTACAGGCGAATGCAAGATAGCATGATTTATGGAAATTCGTTATCATTCAATCAATTATTAAAACGAGTAGAAGAATTGAATAAGCGAGTAAACGAAATACAGTTTAATCAATAATCAATAGAAAATTGCTTTACTTTGTCGGGATGACTTATTTGGACGTAGTATTGCACTCAGCCTCCGGTAGCGGTGTAGAACGAGAATGTTTCTATTGGAATTGAACTAAATCAATAATATGTATTAATGTATTCGCTATGTTCAAAAAAAAGTTAAAACAAGAAAAAGTTCGATTGAGGATTTTGAGGATGGGGATTTTGTTTAGGGTTTAACTTCAATACAATTTATAATTTTGTAAATTTGAAAAATCAAATTTTGAAAAATCAAATTAAAAACATACTGTTATGAAAAAAATAATGTACACTCTCGTGGGATTACTGCTTACTTCTACTATAATTGCACAAGATAATTACCAACAGGAAATAATTTGCCCCTGCATGATTGAGTTTGAATTTCCAAAATCACTGGAGGAAAAAGGAAAGATGTTACAAGCTTTTGGAGGTATTCCGGTTTTGAGATTTGAAAAAGCTAAAATTGAAGGTACAAAGTTAATTTGCGAGTATGAGAAAGCATTTGCTAAATTCTTCTTCGATGGTTTTGGTTTTGCTATTTTTGAAGACGACGTTAATGAGGGTGATTTTAGTTCTATTCCTTATGAAATAACCTTAACACTCTTGGACTCTTTTTTGCATGGTTGGACTCCATCACGAAATTCTGTTAAACTTCAACACTACCATAGAGGTTGTGTTGTTTTCGCTTTAGATTTCTGTGATACGCACATGGTATGGAATGGTGGATTTTATAAATCAGAATATGACGGCAAGAGAATTACTCTTATGCAAAACTTTGATAAAGAAGCCAAAGTAAATAGCTATGGTACCGGTTTTATTATTTCCGATACAAAAACGGGACTATACACTCCTGCGCTTAATACAGATAAAATTTCCAATCCGGTTATCAAAGGAAAGAAGAAAGTTCCACCAAAACAAAAGGAAAACCCCCCAATAAAACGCAAGAGATAAACAAATAAAGTATGTAAAATCTTTTTATATTTTTCCTCTATAAATCCTTTCGGCTAATCTTTATTCAAATATCCCTTTTTACGCTTTGGTTTAGCGAATTTCCTCTGCAAGTTTGTCCAGAAAAAAACTGGCATTAACTTTTGTCTGTGTGCTTTCGTGCTTTATTATATTGCAGTCAGTTGAATTGATAGATTCAGTGCATTTGCAATAAGAGAAAAATTTGATAACCGAATATCTTCTCCATTTTCAATCCGTGAGATATAAGGTCGTTTTTTCCCAATAAGTTCAGCCAAGTCATTTTGGCTTAGTTTTAATTCTTTTCTGCGGTTTTTAATAATCTCTCCAAAGTAAAAAGAGAATGCATCTTCTCTGAATTTTTCACGAGATTCTGTTCCACGTTTGCCGTAACGTTTGTCTATAAGTTCTTTAGCATTTATTAATTGTCCCATGATTCCCTCGTTTTATATTATAAATAGTCATTTAATAATTTTTCTGCTTTTTTAATTGCTTTAGTATAGTCTTTAGTTGATTTTTTCTGAAATCCATTTAAACAAACCACTTTTGTGCATTCGGCAAAATTTAAATGGTCAATTGTAAACATGATTACACGTATTTCATTTCCTGCTTTGATTCTTACAAAATAGAGTTTTCTTATTATATAAATTATTGAACCATTCCTTCTATTCTTCTTATTTTTAGATTAGTTAATCTTGTTTTTCAAGAAATTAGCCGTATGTGATTTTTTGCATTTAATCAGTTCTTCCGGTGTTCCTTCAAAAACCAAATACCCGCCTTTATCACCTCCTTCCGGTCCCAGATCAATTACCCAATCGGCAGATTTAATAATTTCTATGTTATGTTCAATTACAATTACCGAATGACCTTTTTCAATCAATGCTCTTAACGAAGTCAGTAATTTATTTATATCATGAAAATGAAGTCCGGTTGTTGGTTCATCAAAAACAAATAGGGTAGGAGTGTTGGAATATCCTTTTGAAAGAAAAGATGCCAGCTTAATTCTCTGAGCTTCACCACCACTCAATGTACTTGAAGATTGCCCCAGACAAAGATAACCAAGACCAACATCCTGTAATGGTTTAAGTTTTGCGATTATTCTTTTTTCAATTGTGTCCGGTTCATTATCTGAAGAGAAAAAATCAACTGCTTGGTTTATAGTTAGGTTCAGGATGTCATTAATATTTTTTTCTTTATATTGAATATCCAGAATTTCATCTTTAAATCGTTTTCCGTTGCAGGCATCACAAGTCAAATATATGTCAGCCATAAATTGCATTTCAATTTTCACAATTCCTTCGCCTTCACATTCCTCACATCTTCCTCCTTTAATATTAAAAGAAAAATAACCCGGTTTGTAATTTCTTATCCTCGCTAATTTCTGATTTGCAAACAGGCTTCTGATTTCATCATAAGCTTTTACATAAGTAGCCGGGTTTGATCTTGATGATCTGCCAATTGGATTTTGATCAATAAATTCGACAGAGGAAATTCGTCTGATATCTCCATCGATCATATTCAAATTGCCTGTCTTATTATTATATCCTCCATGAATTTTTTTAATTGCAGGAAGTAAAACGCCTTTTACCAAAGAGGACTTTCCTGAGCCGCTTACTCCTGAAACAACAGTTAGAATATTTAATGGAAATTTTACATCAATATATTTTAAATTATTCTCTGACGCCCCTTTTATTTCTATGAAATCTCTCCAGCTTTTTCTCCTTGCCGGGATGATTATTTCAAGCTCGCCATTTATGTATTTTGCAGTTAGACTTTTTTCATCACGTTTAAGTTCATTAAAGTTTCCTTGAAAAATAAGTTCACCTCCATGACTTCCAGCCAATGGACCAATATCAATTATATCGTCAGCCGCTTTAATTATTTCTTCATCGTGTTCAACCACAATAACCGTATTTCCCATGTCGCGCAGGTGTTTCAGGACTTTGATCAATAAGTGAGTGTCGCGGGGATGTAGTCCAATACTTGGTTCATCCAAAATATAAATTGAACCGACAAGACTACTGCCAAGAGAAGTTGCAAGATTGATCCTTTGAGACTCGCCACCCGAAAGTGTTGATGAAATACGATTAAGAGTTAAATATCCAAGTCCAACATTATTTAAAAACTGTAATCGGTTAATTATTTCAATGAGTATTCTTTTTGAAATTTCTTTATCATTTTTATTTAGCTTAAGGTTTTTGAAGAATTTAAGAGATTCTACAACCGGCATTAAAACAATATCTGTGATTGATTTTTTACCGATTTTAACAAAGTTTGCATCGCTTCTAATTCTTGTTCCCAAACATTCAGGGCAAACAGTTTTTCCACGATATCTCGATAACATCACCCTGTATTGTATTTTATATGATTTTTCTTCTACGTATTGAAAAAATGTATTTAAACCTTTGAAATATTTATTACCTGTCCAGAGTAATTTTTTTTCTTCAAGCGAAAGGTCATAAATTGCTTTATGGATAGGAAAATCAAAATGATAAGCATTCATCAAAAGCTCTTTTTGCCACTCACTCATTTTCTCGCCTTTCCAGCAAACAATTGCTTCATCATAAACTGAAAGGCTTTTATCAGGAATTACCAAATCTTCATCAATACCGATTATACTTCCGAATCCTTTGCATTTTTTGCACGCCCCGTAAGGGTTGTTAAAACTGAATAAATTTACCGATGGTTCTTCAAAACTGATTCCGTCAAGTTCAAATTTATTAGAAAATTCATTGACTTTTTTGTTTGTGATATTCTCAACAATACAAATCCCATCACCTTCGTAAAAAGCAGTTTGTGCTGAGTCAGCAATTCTTGAAAGCAAATCTTCATCATTATATTTTACAATAATCCTGTCAATTACGATCCTGAAATTTTTCTTTAAATCAATTTTAATATCTGATTTCAAGATTTCATCAATACGTAAAATATCTCCATTATTTGAGATGCGGCTAAAACCCTGCTGCAATAAAATATTTAATTGTTCTTTTACCGAACGATCATTTTTTTTCTTTAAAGGAGAGTAAATAATAATTTTTGAACCTTCGGGGAAAGATAAAATATAATCTGTAACATCAGTAACAGTATTACGTTTAACTTCTTTGTTGGATTTTGGAGAAAATGTTTTTCCTATTCTGGCAAACAGAAGTTTTAAATAATCATAAATTTCTGTAGAAGTTCCAACAGTTGATCGTGGATTTCTTGTATTAACTTTTTGTTCTATCGCAATAGCCGGAGAAATACCTTTTATATAATCAACATCGGGTTTGTTCATTCGCCCTAAAAACTGCCTGGCATAAGAACTCAGACTTTCAACATATCTTCGCTGTCCTTCGGCATACAAGGTGTCGAATGCAAGAGATGATTTCCCGGATCCTGATAAACCGGTTATCACGATAAGTTTATTACGGGGAATAGCAACAGAAATATTTTTTAAATTATTTACTCTTGCACCTTTTATTATTATATGATTTTTACTTTCAGCGTTTTCCACAGATATCCAACCTAAATTATAATGTTAAAAAAAACAAAATTATTATTATTATTTGCATTTTTATATAAATATATTATATTTGCATAATATTTGTAACTAAAAAATATAATTTTCGTTATATTTAATTAACTAATCAAAATACAGGAGGACCATTTATCGAATAAATATTTACCTTTTTAATTTTATTAACATATAAAAAGGGGGCATATATGAAAGCTCAATTAGTTAGCGATAAAGAGCTAATTCGTAAATATTTAGATGGTAATCAAATCGGTCTTGAAAAATTAATTCACCGTCATAAAAACAGAGTATTTGCTTATATCCTTATGATTGTTAAGGATAAGCAACTTGCTGATGATATATTTCAGGATACATTTATTAAAGTGATTAACACAATGAGAGCCGGTTCTTATAAAGAGGAAGGTAAGTTTGTTCAATGGGTTATGAGGATTGCTCATAATTTAATAATTGACTATTTTAGGAAAGCAAAACGAATTCCTGTTATTGATAATAATTCTGATGAGTTTGATATTTTTGATACTATCAAGTTTCAGGATGCCTCGGTTGAAGATAAGTTAATTAAAGAACAGATTCACGAAGACGTTAGAAATCTTATCGAATTTTTGCCTGCAGAGCAAAAAGAAGTATTATTTATGAGGCATTATTTTGAAATGAGTTTTAAAGATATTGCAGAGCAAACTGATGTAAGTATTAATACTGCTTTGGGAAGAATGAGATATGCTTTGATTAATCTTCGTAAGCTTATTGAAGAAAAAGAAATTATTCTTTCTCAGTAATTTTATTGAGTGTTATGGTTCTACTACAATTTTGTGGATACGAATTATTTTTCAGACATCCATATTAGTTTGTATGTAATGATAAAATGCTTAAATGTTGAATATTTCCGTTTTATTTTATAATAAACTTATTGGTTTTTCCGTTAGTGTTCTGTAAAATATTTCTATAAACTAACGGAATCTTTATGAAAAAACCCTTTACTCTTAATCAAAAAAACTCTAAAAGTCACATAGTTACAGGAATTAAAATGAATAGTTTACAATCTGGACCAAGTGAACGAGTTTTGCAAAGCATTTTCAATTATTCAAGAGCATTATCTGTTTTGAAAACAACTTATACCGGTAATTGCCACTTGATTTTGAATTAAAAAAATAGTATTAACTTTTATCCCTCTATTAATTAGTTTGTCAATAAACTAAGCATTTAGAATTTTTGAAAAATAACAAATTACAAGTATCAAATTTCAAATAAATTCCAATGACTAAAAATTCAATGACCAAAACAGTATATGGCTGTTTTGAACATTTGATAATTGATTTTTGGAATTTATTTGTTATTTGAATTTTATTATTTGGTATTTTAATTAATAATTTATTTGACTTTATTGACAGACAATTAAAAGCAGGGATTTTTTATTTTGTAAAAATTGAAGAAAAAGGATAGATATAAAAAAATTATTGAATATTTTTCGGAACATCAGCCTCATGCCGAAACTGAATTATCTTATTCTGATCCTTATGAGCTAATTGTTGCAGTCATTCTTTCGGCACAATGCACCGATAAAAGAGTAAATATTATTAGCCCTGATTTTTTTAAAACTTTTCCTGAACCACTTGTTCTTGCAAATGCTTCTGTTGAGGAAGTTTTTGAAGTAATAAAATCATGTTCATTTCCAAATAATAAAGCTAAACACCTTGTTGGAATGGCAAAAACATTGACTTCAAAATTTAATGGTGTTGTACCTTCTGATATTGATGATTTGCAAAAATTGCCGGGTATTGGAAGAAAATCAGCGAATGTAATTTTATCTGTTGTTTTTAATAAACCTGCTATGGCAGTTGATACGCATGTGTTTAGGGTTTCGGAAAGAATAGGATTGACAACCCATTCTAAAAACCCTTTGCAAACAGAAATAGAACTTGTAAAAAATATACCGGAAGAAAAAATTGCAATAGCCCATCACTGGCTTTTATTGCACGGAAGATATGTTTGTACTGCACGTAATCCTAAATGTTTTGATTGTGGTATAAGTAGTATTTGTAAATATTTTTTTAAAAAGTAAATATTTTGAATGACTAAAGTGATTGAAATTTAAAATGACTAAAATTTAAAATGTTTAAATAAAAATAATTTGCAAAAAAACTAATATTGTAATATTCAATTCATTTATTATCAATGATTTAATCATCATGAAATATTTAAGCATTTAAGCATTGTAGCATTTTATCATTATAAATAAATTTATTAGTAGAACCATAAAATAATGTTACCATTAAAATTGTAGTAGAACCAATAAATTTATACATTTGTAATGAAAATAAATTTCCAAAAATTTTGCTTATTTCTTTTTTTTTCAATAAAAAAGAAAAGCAGAAAATTATCAAAAATAAATAAACACCTATAATTATAATATTATGGCAAAAGAAAATGTAAGCTCAGACGATAAAGCAAAAATGAATAAATTAAAAGCTTTAGAAGCAACTCTTGGAAATATTGAAAAAAGTTATGGCAAGGGTGCAATAATGAAATTAGGAGATCAGCCTGTTGAAAATATTAAATCTATTTCTACAGGATCAATTGGATTGGATATCGCTCTCGGAGTTGGAGGAGTTCCAAATGGCAGAGTTGTTGAAATATACGGACCTGAAGCCTCAGGTAAAACTACTCTTGCATTACACATAATTGCTGAAGCACAAAAAACCGGTGGTATTGCAGCAATTATTGATGCAGAACATGCTTTCGATAGGTTTTATGCTGAAAAGCTTGGAATTGATATTGAAAATCTTCTTATTTCTCAACCTGATAGTGGAGAACAAGCACTCGAGATAACAGAAAATCTTATTCGTTCAGGGGCAATAGATGTTGTTGTAATCGATTCGGTAGCTGCACTTACACCAAGAAGTGAGTTAGAAGGAGAAATGGGTGATTCTAAAATGGGACTTCAGGCTCGTTTAATGTCACAGGCACTTCGTAAACTTACGGCAATTATCAGTAAAACAGGTACATGCTGCATTTTTATTAATCAGCTTAGAGAAAAAATTGGCGTTATGTTTGGAAATCCTGAAACAACTACGGGTGGAAATGCCCTGAAGTTTTATTCTTCAGTTCGTTTGGATATTAGAAGGATTGGACAAATAAAAGAAGGAGATAATATTGTAGGTAATCGTGCAAGAGTTAAAGTTGTTAAAAATAAAGTTGCTCCACCTTTCCGAAAAGCTGAATTTGATCTTATTTACGGTAAAGGTATTTCAAAATTAGGTGAAATTATTGATCTTGGCGTTGAATATAATGTGATTAAGAAAAGTGGTTCGTGGTTTAGCTATGGAGAAACAAAATTAGGACAAGGTAGAGATGCAGTCAAAAAACTTTTGATTGACAATAGGGAGCTCGCTGATGAACTGGAAAATAAAATTCTTGAGAATATGAAAGCAAAATAATAAAAATTGAGTATTGTATATTGAGTGTTGAATGTTTAATTCATATTAATGAGTTTGTATTTAAAAAACTATTATAAACAACATAGTGCCAACAAAATATAATTGACAGATGATTATAAATTCAATTAAAGTTAGCTTTTTTTTACTTATTGTTATAGCCTTATTTCAGTGGTCGTGTGTAAATGAATCTACTGATAATAAAGAAGAGGAGAAACCAAAAAACGAGTTAATACTATTAAGCGAAAAAATTAATAAAGATTCGACTGATGCGAAATTATTTGATCAGCGCGCTCAAGTATATTTAAAGAATAATAAAATAAATCAAGCACTTAGTGATATAAATCAAGCACTTCAGATTGATGATTCAAATGCCGGCTATTTCATTACCCTTTCAGATATTTATTTAAAAATGGGTGAAGCGGGAAAATGTAATAATGCACTTAATAAAGCACTGAATCTCGATCCTAAGAATATTAAAGCCCTTCTTAAATCCGGTGAATTGAATTATTTAGTCAAGAATTATAAAAAAACATTCGAACTTTTGAATAATGCAATCAAACTGGATAAATATAATCCTTTAGCTTATTTTATTAAAGGATTTTCTTATCTCGAATTACATGATACAACAAGAGCAATAAATAATTTTCAGATTGCTGTAGATCAAAAACAAGATTATTATGATGCGTATATTCAATTAGGGATTTTGTATCTTGCACAAAACAATATCAGAGCAGTTGGATATTATAAAAATGCAATAAATGTTTTTCCCGAAAGCATTGAAGCTTTGTATGGTATAGCTATGTATTATCAAAATAACAATAAATGTCAAATAGCTCTTGATTATTATACTGATATTCTAAAGATCGATTCTAAAAATACACTTGCCTATTATAATTCCGGATATATTTATTTGGTTTACCTAAATGAGTTTGAAAAAGCTATAAAGTATTTTTCTGATGCAATAGAAATTTCTCCGAAATATTTTAATGCGTATTATAATCGGGCTTATAGTTATGAATTGATAGGTGATATTGCTAATGCCCGCAATGATTATATTAAAACCCTTGAATTAGTTACTAATCATGAAAAAGCAATTGAGGGGCTGAATAGGATTGATAAGCAGTAAGCGGAAATCTTGATTTATGATTCTTAATCCTTGATGCTGATAACCGACAACTATTTATTACCTTACAATCTTTAGGAAATCTTCAGTAATGTTTTACATATAGTTTTTCCTTAATTCTTTCAGGTCTTCAATTAATTTATCACCACTTATTTTTAAGTTTTGAAATATTTCTTCCGTACCCTCATTATCGTTATTTCTGCCTTTGTATTCCAATTCTTTTGCCAGTTCTTTTGATTCTTCATCAATAAAATTTGCAATTACTCCTTTTATACTGTGAGCATTGAATTTAATAGATTCTGAATCACTATTTTTAATATCCAATTCGAGTGTTTGCATTCTGTCTGGATATTCATTGATAAAAATATCAATTATTTCAAGTACTACTTCTTTGTCGAAGAAGCTGAAATTTTCTTTAAAAAGTTCTTGGTCTATCATTTTTACTATTTTTAAAAATCAAATATACAATTATTTCAATAAATATTATTAGCCACATTATTAAGTATTGATTTTAATAAATCAAAATTTACCGGTTTTGGTATGTATTCATCTATTCCTGCTTCAAGAAATTCCTCACAATCATTGTAATATGAGGCTGATGTAACTGCAATTATAGGCAAATGTTTGCCTGAGCCGTTTTCCAGTTTTCGTATTTCTTTTGTAGTTTCAATACCAATTCATTACAGGCATTTGTATATCCATTAATATACAATCAAATTTGATGTTTGTTATTTTTATTTTAACTTTTGGATTTTAAATACTGTGTTAAAATCCAAATTTTTATTATATGATTTTTTTCGTGCTTCTATATCTTACTTGACTAAAAATATGCCATAAATTGTAATGTAAAGTAATAGAGATAGATATGGTTTTTTAAATATTGGCGCAATTACCAAAAATGGAAGAGTGTTGCAAATATTGGAATTATAGAAATAAACTGCCAATTTGAAAGATAAGGAATGAAAGTATCCATGCAAGCACTGTTGAGTAACTTGCCATAAAGATTGCCCATTTCCAACTACCTGATTCTTTTCTTATTGTAGCAATAACTGCTATACATGGAAAATATACGAGAATAAATATTAAAAATGCAAATGATACTAAGGGAGAATATACATTTTTACCTTTACTGTTTTTTTCATCTTGTAATTTTTCAACAAGGTTAATGGTAACACCTTCAATATCTTCAGCCTGATGTAGTACTCCTAAGGTACTAACTACAATTTCTTTTGCAGCAATTCCGGCTACAAGACTAACTCCCATTTTCCAATTAAAACCCAAAGGTGCTATTACTGGTTCAATGAAATGCCCGATTTTGCCAATCATCGAGTTTCTCATAAGTTCCTGAGTCTTTATATTTTCAAGGTTATTAATGGTCTTTTCCTTTTGATGTTGCAAATCAAAAATTACTGAGGTGTTTTTGGAATCTGTTAAATTAATTTTCTCTTCAATATTTAATGTTACTTCAGCAATTTGTTTGTTATATTTCGTATGAATATCTTCGTTGATTGGGAAATATCCTAAAGCCCAGATAATAACTGAAGCTATTAATATTATTCCTCCCATTTTTTTTAAATATTGAGAGCCTTTATACCATGTATGTCGAAGAGTAGCTATTAAGGTAGGTATTCGGTAGGGGGGGAGTTCCATTACAAATGGAATTTCTTTTGCCTTTAAAATGGTTTTCTTAAAGATTATTGCTAATATTATTGATAAAATTATTCCAATACCATAGATTGAGAATAAAACCATTCCCGGATGATCTTTAAAAAAGGCTCCAATAAATAAAACATAAACCGGTAAGCGAGCACTACACGACATAAACGGGTTGATAAGCATAGTTACAAGTCGATCGTTTTTACTGCCAATAGTTCTGGTTGCCATTATTGCCGGAACGTTACATCCAAAACCCATAAGCATAGGTATAAATGACCTGCCATGTAAACCTATCTTATGCATAAGTTTGTCAACAATAAACGCTACTCTGGCCATATATCCTGTGTCTTCCATAAACGAGATAAACAAAAACAATATTAGAATATTTGGAAGAAAAACAATTACACCGCCAACACCGCCAACTATTCCATCAATAAGAAGATCTCTGAAAATACTTTCAGGTAAGAAATTGGTTAATAATTGTCCGAATAATTGAACAAGTTTTTCAAGCCAACTCATTGGATATGCTCCAAGTGTATATGTTGACTGAAACATTAGCCACATAATAAAAATAAAAACAGGATAACTTAGAAATTTATTTGTAAGAATATTGTCGATTAAACGACTTCGTGATCGAATGTCTTTTTTGCTCTTTTTAAAAGTTTCTTTCAATGCACCATCAATAAACCCATATTTATAATCGGTAATTATTGTCTCAGAATTGTCTTTGCAAATTTGTTCTAATCTATAAATTTCTTTTTCTGCCGTATTTAAAATTTCATTATAATTTCTGCAATTTTTTATACGTATTGTTTCTTCTATATCTCTTTCGAGTAATTTTATTGCAAGAAATCTTGGTGCAACAATATTTGTGATTTTTACATTCTCTTCAATCCTGATTTCTTCCTGAATAATTTTTATTGATTCCTCAATTTCAGTACCGTAATTAATATGTATATGACGAACTGTTGGGTCCCTATCTTCAAAAACATCTATTATTCTGTTAAAAAGTTCTTTTATTCCTTTACCTTTCGAGCTAACTGTTGGAATCATAGGAATGCCAATCATTTTTCCAAGAGTTTCGTAATCAAACTTATCATCTTTTTCTAGAAGTTCGTCGTACATATTTAATGCGATAACAACTTTTATATCAAGATCGATAAGTTGAGTTGTGAGAAAAAGATTTCGTTCAAGATTTGATGAGTCAACTATATTAACAACAACATCAGGGACTTCATCAAAAATATAATTTCTAACATAAATTTCCTCGGGAGTATAACTTGTGATAGAATAAGTTCCTGGTAAATCAACAATATTAAAGATGTATCCGTTTTGTTTGAACTTAGCTTCTTTTGCATCAACAGTTACTCCACTATAATTTCCGACTTTTTCTTTTGAGTGAGATGCATAATTAAAAAGTGTAGTTTTCCCTGAATTTGGGTTTCCAACTAAGGCAATATTTATTATTTTGTGTTTATGTTTTCTTTTTCTCCTTTCGGTATTATCAACTATTACACCATTATATTCATTATTACCAATTTTAGTTTTTGTATAAAAGTTTTCATTTTCTGTATGATGATTGCCGTGTTGGTGTCGGTATCGTCGTTGACGTTTATGTTGTTGATTTCTGAGACAATTAGGGTGTGAGGTAACTTCAATTAGCTTTGCTTCACTATTTCTTAATGAAATTTCGTAACCCATAACAGTATATTCTATGGGGTTTTTTAGAGGAGCTTTTTTTCCAACTGTAATTTCTTTCCCAACAACAAAGCCCATTTCCATGATTCTTTTACGAAATGCACCTCTTCCTTTCACTTTCGTGATAACGCATTTTTCACCTTGTTTTATTTCGTATAGATTCATAAAAAAAGTATTCTAATTTAGATTGATTCTAAAAAAAGGCAAAATAAAGTATTTTATTTATTAAAAACAATAAATGCCGGTATAAATTTATTCTGAAATGCAAATTATAAAGTCTTCGGTCATCAATTTCCGGTCTTCAGTTAGTATTTATCCTATACTGCCTACCGTTTTTAGAATTAAAAATCAAGGATCAAAAATCAAGAATCAAGAATCAAGTATCAAGAAATCAAGCTTCCTAATGCATTTTAACAAAGAAAGCTACTTTTTCAAGAGAGGTTGTCATATCATATTCTTCAAGATAAACATCGTCTGGAACATTTACCGGTTTTGGTGTGTAGTTTAAAATTCCTTTTATTCCTGATTTTACTAAAATGTTTTTGATAATAATTGTTTCTGTAGATGGCACTGTTATTATTCCGATAGAAATATCTTTTTCTTTTATGATTTTTATAATTTGATTAATATGATAACATTCAACACCTGAATATTTTTTTCCAATCTTGACTGGATTTACATCAAAAGCAGCTGCAATTTCAAGTTTAGTCCTTTTTCCTGAAAAATATTTAGTAATTGCAACTCCTAGATTACCCATTCCAATTATTGCAATATTTTGTACTTTTTCTGAATCAAGTATTTTGCCGATTAGGCTTATCATATCTGCAATATTATAACCTTTACGAAGTGTGCCTGTATAACCAATAAGCATAATATCGCGCCTAACCTGAACTGCAGTAATATGTTGAATCGTTGCTATTTCGTGTGAGAAGATATGTGTTTTACCGTTTGCTTGACATAATAAAAGTGCACGGCGATATTGGCTTAATCGTTCAATAGTTTTATGTGGAAGATATTTCATTTTTCTTTTGTCCATCTCGGAAAAATTTATTGTTAATTAATTAACAGCAAAAGTAGATTTTGAAAATTTAATAAACAAGCATTTTGTTAAAAAATTAACATTGTTATTTTATAACAGTGGAAGTTGTTTTTGATAA
>JAIORY010000245.1 GCA_021107915.1 Bacteroidales bacterium
ACGAAATTGGATTTGATATTAATATTGATGTAAATCCGCCCGGTGCTTTGAAAGAAATGAAAGCTCAGGCAAAATTAAATTTTTTCAGAAGTTCGTGGATTGCAGATTATCCTGATGCCGAAAATTACCTTTCGTTGTTTTATAGCAAAAACTTTTGTCCAAAAGGACCAAATTATACTCATTTTTCAAATCCCGAGTTTGATTATCTATATGAAAAATCTCAAAATGAAATTAATGATTCAATCAGGATTTCTCTGTATAAAAAAATGGATAATCTAATAATGGAAGAAGCACCTGTGGTGGTTTTATTTTACGATCAGGTTTTAAGATTTGTACAAAAAGATGTAAAAGGATTGGGTAGTAATCCTATTAATCTTGTGGATTTGAGATATGTGAGGAAATAGGGGATAATTAGTGCTTGCCTATAAAGTCAGCAATTTTTGAAATAAAGCACCAAATAACAAAAAAATCAAATAACAAACAAATTCCAAATATCAATGATCAAATGTTAAAAACATCTTGAAACTGTTTTGGTCATTGAATTTTTGGTTATTGGAATTTATTTGAAATTTGGTACTTGTTATTTGTTATTTTAATTAGTTATTTTAACTTTCGCACTTTATAGACATACATTAATTAGTCATTTTGCCATTTATAATTTTAGTCATTTTAAATTTATTCTCAACCCATCATAAGCAAGTTCAATAAATGAAGGCAATTCTTTAGAAACTTCATCATGCAATCCCATTAAATGACTAATATGAGTGAGATAGGCTTTTTCGGGTTTTAACTCTTTTAATAATTCAACTGCTTCATTAAGATTAAAATGTGAGATATGTTTTTCTTTTCGTAATGCGTTGAGTACGATTATTTTACTACCTGTTATCTTATCTTTTTCTTTAACAGAAATATAATTTGCATCA
Organism: Bacteroidales bacterium; assembly: GCA_021107915.1. Classification (GTDB taxonomy): domain Bacteria; phylum Bacteroidota; class Bacteroidia; order Bacteroidales; family JAIORY01; genus JAIORY01. The sequence goes on from JAIORY010000245.1 coordinate 924, forward strand.
GTAATATAAGTAAAGTCTCCAATTCTATAACCAAGAACTTCGGTTTTATAATGTTTTGCTTTAATTGGAATTATTTTAATAGAACCAATTTTAAACGGTTTATTATCAACCACATTAAGATTAATTTTCGGTACACCGGGGTATGTGTTTTCTTCAAAAGCATAAAAAAATTCTCTTTTAATGTCAACCTGATGTGTTTTTGATGCAAAAACATCCATTGGTTTTTTCTGGCGGTAATTAAATGCTCTAACATCATCAAGTCCGCCAACATGATCTTTATGTCCGTGGGTAATCAGAATGGCATCAAGGGCTTTAACATTTTCCTTAAGCATTTGTTGACGAAAATCCGGTCCGGCATCAATCGCAATAATTTTATCATCTGTTTTTAATATAACAGATGATCTTAAACGATTATCCTTTTTATTTGTCGAATTGCAGACTTTGCAATTACATGCTATCACCGGTACTCCCTGTGATGTTCCTGTTCCGAGAAATGTAATTTCCAAGTTCAATTAATTTATTATTTTGTGTAAAAGTAATTATTTTATTAATTTTACGCGTCCTTAAAAGGCATAGATAAGAATTGAATATATTTAGAAAAATAGAAAAAGTAACAGCCGGATTCGTTTTACGAAAAGAATTTAAAAAAGTAAAACGAATAAGAAAGTTGGTAAACCTTCACGATGCCAAAGAAATTGGGGTTTTGTTTATTGTTAATGATAAAGCTGAATATAATAAGGTTAGCAAATTTATTAACCTACTCCAAAACGAAAATAAAAATGTAAAAGCACTTGCTTTTGTCAAAAGTAAAAATCTTAAAGAGCAGATAATGCCAAAGCTCTCTTACGATCTTTTTACTTCAAAAAACCTTAACTGGTTTAAAAAGCCATTAGGAGTATTTGTTAAAGATTTTATTGAAAAAAAATTTGATATTCTGATAAACCTGGATTATACTGATTGTTTTCCAATTCAATATCTTCTGGCTTTATCACATGCAAAACTTAAGGTCGGTATTGACGATACTAAAAGTGCAGATTATCTGGATATTATGATAAAAACAAAATTGGGCTCTGACCTAGATTTGTTTACAAACGAAGTAGTACATTATTTGAGTATTCTAAAAAATAAAGATAAATGAATTACAATTTTAAAGGAACCGGAGTAGCAATAGTTACGCCATTTCACAGACATGGGACAATAGATTTCAGTTCTCTTAAAAAAATTATTGAACATCTTATCGGTAACGGAGTTAATTATCTTGTAGTGATGGGAACTACCGGCGAATCAGTAGTTTTATCAAAAGATGAAAAATATGCCCTTATCAATTTTGTTGTTGAAGAAGTAGATAGCCGCGTTCCAATTGTGTTTGGAATTGGAGGCAATAATACTCAATTAGTAAAAGATACCATTCTTTCAACTGATTTTAAAGGTATTGATGCTATCTTGTCGGTTTCGCCATATTATAATAAACCTCAGCAAAAAGGGATATATCTTCATTATAAAGAAATATCGGGAGCAAGCCCTGTTCCATTGATACTTTATAATGTACCTGGAAGAACTAATTCAAATATCTCTGCTGAAACAACTTTAGAGCTTGCAAAACATTTTAAAAATATTATTGGAATAAAAGAAGCATCAGGAAATCTTAGTCAGATAATGCAGATTATTAAAAACAAACCAAAGGATTTTCTTGTAATTTCAGGTGATGATGTGCTTACATTGCCAATAATGGCTATTGGAGGCGATGGTGCTATTTCGGTAACAGCTAATGCATTTCCAAAAGAATATTCCGAAATGGTATCATTATGCATGAGGAAAAATAAAAAACAAGCGTTAGAATTGCATTATAAATTACTGGATTTTACAAATGAAATATTTGCCGATGGCAGTCCTTCAGGAATTAAAGCTGCCCTTGATATACTTGGATTGTGTGAGAATAATCTAAGATTGCCTCTCGTTAAAGTCAATAAGGCAATACAATTCAGATTAAAAGAACTTATAACAGAAATACAACAAGAAAATTAATTATTTTTAGTCAGTCTCAAAACTTGAAACCTGAAACCTGAAACTTGAAACTTGAAACCAATAACATAAAACAAAATCATGAAACGCTCGATAAAACTTATAATTATAATAACATCTTTTGCTTTTGCAGGAAATTTGTTCTCACAAGAAAATATAACTGAAAAAATACTTAATGAGGTTTTTGAAAATAAAACTGAAAGATATTTTAAATTCAATATTGATTCAAAAAAAGAAATCAATTCATTAACAAAAATTATTTCTATAGATAATGTTATTAATAATGAGGTGTTTGCTTACGCAAATAGAAGTGAATTTAAAAAGTTCCTAAAATTGAATATTGATTATTCCTTGCTCACCTCACCGGGCGATCTTATAAAAAACCCAAAAATGTTAAGCTTGCAGGATTATTTAAATTCTGATGATATTGATGACTGGGATTATTACCCGACTTATGAAGCATACGAGGCAATGATGTATCAGTTTGAAACTGATTATCCGGATATTTGTAAAATTGTAAATATCGGAATATTACCAAGTGGCAGAAATTTATTGATTGCCAAAATTACAGACAGTCTATTGGCAAATGAAAATGAACCGGAATTTCTTTATACTGCAACAATGCATGGTGACGAAACTGTTGGATATATTCTTATGCTTCGACTTATTGATTATTATTTATCGAATTATGGTGTTGATACAAGGCTTACTAATATGATCAATGATAATGAGATTTGGATAAATCCTCTTGCAAATCCTGATGGAACTTATGCAGGCGGAAATAGTAGTGTATATGGAGCAACCCGTTATAATGCAAATAATGTTGACCTAAATAGGAATTATCCTGATCCCGAAGACGGACCACATCCTGACGGAAATGCTTGGCAACCCGAAACACTTGCTTTTATGGATTTTGCCGAAGACCACCATTTTGTTACTTCTTGTAATTTACATAGTGGTGCCGAAGTTTGTAATTATCCTTGGGATACATGGTACACAAGACATGCCGATGACGATTGGTGGCAATATGTTTGCCATGAATATGCTGATACTGCCCATGTATATTCACCGTATGGATATATGTCCGGTTACGATAATGGTATTACAAACGGTTATGATTGGTACACAATAAGCGGAGGGAGGCAGGATTATATGAGCTATTTTCACCAGTGCAGAGAATTTACTCTTGAATTATCTAATGTTAAAATATTACCTGCTTCTCAACTCAATGCTCATTGGGAATATAATTATCGTTCTTTAATTAATTATATTGAGCAGGTTCAATATGGAATTAAAGGAATTATAACAGATTCAATTACTGGAGAACCTATCAAAGCTGAAATTTTTATTGATGGTCATGATATTGACAGTTCTATGGTTTTTTCTTCACTACCGGTAGGGAATTATCATCGTCCGATATATGGCGGCAGTTATGATGTAACTTATTCCGCACCCGGATATTATTCAAAAACACTAACGGATGTAATGGTTTTTAATCGTGGAAATAGTATACAAAATATTCAATTAGCTCCAGGAAGTTTAATCCCTGATTTTACTGCAAATCAAACAAATATCTCTACAGAAAGCACAGTTGATTTTACAGATTTGTCTTATGGTAACCCGATAGGGTGGGAGTGGACTTTCGAAGGTGGTATTCCTACAACTTCAAATGAGCAACATCCATCAGGTATTTTATATTCAGAAACCGGAAATTTTGATGTAATACTAACAATTTATACTGAATCGGATACCAGCACTATTACTAAAGCTGATTATATTTCGGTATGCCTCGAATATATAATGGGAAATACAAGCGTTACTACTTGTCAGGGAATATTTACTGATTCTGGTGGTCAGGATGGAAATTATTCTGATAATGAAGATTATACAATGGTTTTTTACCCGGGCAATACAGATTCTATGATTAAAATTGAATTCACTTTTTTTGATATTGAATATGATAACAATTGCAATTACGACTGGTTAAAAATTTATAATGGAGAAAGCACTTCTGCTCCCCTGATAGGAAAATATTGCGGAAATAATTCTCCTGAAACTGTTTTAGCTTCAAACAGCGAAGGTGCTCTTACATTTGAATTTCATTCTGACCAAGATGTTAATAAAGCCGGTTGGATTGCTAATATTTTGTGTGATAGTACTGTAAGTATAACCGAAATACATAATCTTGATATTATAAAAGTTTTTCCAAATCCGGTTACTTCTAGAAATATTTATATTCAATCATCTGAAACAATTCAATCAGTAATTATATACAACTCTTCGGGACAGGTAATATTTGAAAAGAAATTCAATAACAAATTATTAAATATTGAATTACCCAATTGTAAATCCGGAATTTATATGGTGAACGTAAAAACTGACAAACAAATATTTAACAGGAAATTGCTGGTTTATTAGTGTCTTAATTCTAATATTCGTGTTTTTTTTGGCAGGAAATAACAAATTATAAGCACCAAAAAACAAATAAATTCCAATTTCTAAAATTCAAATTCCAAACTTGATGCTAAGTGCAAACAAGCCTACCTTTGTCGAAAAGGCTATGTGTAGGTTGTCAGGTTTGGAATTTCGTAAATTGAATTTTGGAATTTATTTGGAATTTGTTTTTTGTTTTTTGTGATTTCCAGTTTATCTGGCTTAGGATAATCCAAATCTGAATAGCAAAAGAACAACAATTGAAATAATAACATATTTCTTATCTATACTAATCCTGTTTGGTGATTCATCTTCATCAAACTCAAAACTTATATCAGGGAAACTGTTACATCTGAGTATTATCGGTAAGATTATAAAGATTATCAAACCTAAGCCTATAAGATCACAATAATTATTATATGAGTTATTTGGGATTTTTGCAAGAGTAATAACAAAAATACCAATTATAGCACCTGCCAGCACATGACTAAATGCAAAAAACCTTTTTGTTCTTAAATTCAGATTTTCAAAATAAGTGTTTGCAGAAATGATAATTGAACGGGTAGAAAAAAAACCACATGCTATTAAAGCTGCGCCACCAATAAAAACATGCATCATTCTTCCTGTATCCATTATATATGACCAATTCAGTACATTTCCAAAACCTTTATTATTGAACGATCCTAAAATAATTGCGCTTAAAAATAAATTGAATGCATTAAGATATCCCCACATAAAAAACATTTTCAGCTTACCGCGACTTTCTTTTACATTAAGGTAAATTAAAAGAAATACAATACCAATAACTAAATTGACGATAGGTCCAATACTGAAAATAGTTTTTACAGATTCGAAACCCCAGTTCGATCTATCAACAAAAAAATCTATTTTATAATAAAGAAGTCTTGTTTTGAAATCGTAAATGGTAGCAGTAGCCATAGTGCTTAGCTGGCTCAGTATGTAAACAACAATATATGAAATAACAAAGAAAGCAGCAGAATTAATAGAAATACTGTGGAAATCTTTGTCTTGAAAAATATATTTATTTTTTTTTCTCATCACTAAAATTGGAAATTTGAAATTAGAATTTTTTTTTCTCCTGAATTTCCAATTTCCAATTTCTAATTTTATTATATAATTGTTCTTGTGTGTTTTAAAATTATCATAGCCTGAGGGCGATGTTTCATTAAGTATTATTCAATAGCCGCACTAATAACTTCACCACTTGAATACTTACCTTCATCAAGTTTTTTCTTTACTTCAGCGAAAGCTTTAATTGTGTATTCAACATCTTCAAGAGTGTGAACTGCGGTTGGAATCAATCTAAGCATTATAAGTCCTTTAGGAATAACGGGATATGCAACAATTGAGCAAAAGACATGATAATTTTCTCTAAGATCATAAGTAATCTGTGTGGCTTCTGAAACTCCACCACTAAGGAAGACGGGTGTTACAGGAGATTCAGTATTCCCAATATTCATATTATTTTCTTTCAGACCTTTTTGTAAAGCATTAACTACATTCCATAGCTTTTGTTTATGCTCAGGTTGGTTTCTCAATAATTCAAGTCTTTTCATTGCTCCGATAACCATTGGCATAGGTAAGGATTTTGCAAATATCTGTGAACGCATTTTAAAGGTAAGAGATCTAATTACATCTTTTCGGCTGGCAACAAAAGCACCTATTCCTGCCATTGCTTTTGCAAATGTTCCAAAATAAACATCCACTTCGTCCTGAACACCAAAATGTTCATCTGTTCCGGCACCGGTCTTGCCCATTGTACCAAAACCATGTGCATCATCAACAAGCAAACGGAATTCAAATTTTTTCTTTAATTCAACAATATCTTTTAATTTTCCAAGATCACCGGACATTCCATAAACACCTTCAGTAATCACAAGTATTCCTCCACCGGTTTTTTCGGTGATATTTGTTGCACGTGCAAGTTCTTTTTCAAGGTTTTCCATGTCATTATGAGGGTAAACAAAACGTTTACCAAAATGAAGTCTCATTCCATCAATAATGCATGCATGAGCTTCTGAATCATAAACAATTACATCCCTGCGATCAACCAATGATTCTATAATAGAAACCATGCCCTGATATCCAAAATTTAGAAGATAAGCAGCTTCTCTACCAACAAAATCTGCCAATTCTCTTTCAAGTTTTTCATGGTATTTTGTATGACCCGACATAGCTCTAGCTCCCATAGGATAGGCAAGACCCCATTCTTTTGCTGCTTCGGCATCAACTTTTCTTATCTCGGGATGATTTCCTAAACCCAAATAATTATTTAAACTCCAAACTAATTGCTCTTTACCCTGAAATTGCATTCTCGCTGCTATTTCTCCTTCAAGACGAGGAAACATAAAATACCCAAATGCTTTGTCAGCATATTGTCCGATTGGACCTAAATTTGTTGTTACTTTTTTAAAAATATCCACTTTGTATATGTTTTAATTTTATAAAAATATTGTTATTTATTGATTAGCAAAAGTATCAAATATTAATTTGCCTGCAAATAAATGATTGGAATAAAATTACTAAATAGTATTTTTGTGTGTCGGGAATAAAACAAAATCTATTTGCCATATAATGCAAGTTATCAACTCAATTTTTAAAAAGAAGAAATACTGAAATACAATAACCCTGAAAATAATGAAACATACACAAAATATAACCGGAACTTATAAAAAATGTTAAAAACGAAATATGACACTATAAAGCCACGTTTGTACTGGAATTATTTTTATAATTTTGTATAAGATTTTGTTTTATAATTCAATATAATAATGTAATTTTGCCGCCATGATTCGAAAGGGTATATTTTTTTTATTAATGATTGGTCTTGTGGGACTTTCATCTTGTAGTAAGTATCAGAAATTGCTAAAAAGTAGCGATAATGATTTAAAGTACGAAAAAGCCGTTGAATATTACAATTCCGGTGATTATTACAGAGCTTTGCAATTATTCGATCAATTATTGCCATTTTATAAAGGTACTGATAAAGCCGAAGAATTAAACTATTTTTATCCATATTGTTATTTTGAGCAACATGATTATATTATGGCTGCGTATTATTTTAAACGATATGCAAATAATTATCCAAATAATAAAAAAGCTGAGGAATGTGTTTATATGAGTGCGTATTGTAAATATTTGAAATCACCAAAGTACTCACTTGATCAAACAAATACCTATGAAGCAATTAATGAACTTCAACTTTTTATCAATATGTATCCTGATAGTTATAGAGTGAAAGACTGTAATAATATAATTGATAAATTACGAGAAAAACTTGAAAATAAGGCATATCATGCTGCCCTTCTGTATTATAAAATGGAACATTATAAATCAGCGATATTATCTTTTGAAAATTTATTAAAGGATTTTCCTGATACACAATACAAAGAAGAAATTTTGTTTTATATAATAAATGCATATTATGAATATGCTAAAAATAGTGTAGCAGAAATGCAGGAAGAACGTTATTCTGTAACTATTGAATCGTATGAAAATCTACGTTTCTCCTTTCCTGAAAGCGACTATTTAAAACAAACTGAAAAAATTTATATTAATTCATTAGAAGTAATTAGTAATTAGTAATATTATATTTATATATTATGGACTATAAGAAAGTTAGAACCGAAACTGAGGCAATTACAAGAAATAAAGAAGATTTCTTTGAACAAACCAATAACATATACGAAACTGTTTCAATTCTCTCGAAAAGAGCCAACCAGATTGCTGTTGAAATGAAATCAGAACTTGATAGCAAACTTATGGAATTTGCTTCTCCATCAGATAATCTGGAAGAAATTTTTGAAAACAGAGAACAAATAGAGATTGCAAGGTATTATGAGCGACTTGCTAAACCAACGCTAATTTCTATCGACGAGTTTTTAAATAAAAAAATATATTTTAAAAGACCTGAAAATAATCCATCAACAGATCAATAATCCTGATCAGAAAAGATCATGTTAAAAGGAAAAAAAATAGCTATTGGAATTACAGGTAGTATTGCTGCTTATAAAATTCCTTTGCTTGTAAGACTTCTTAAAAAAGAAGGTGCAGAAGTGCAAATTTTGTTAACTGATGTTGCCAAAGATTTTATTACACCATTAACTCTTTCTGTTTTAGCTGGAAATCCTGTTCTTTCAGAATCTTTTGACAAGAAAACTGGTAGTTGGAATAGTCATGTTGAACTTGCTAATCAAGCTGATCTTTATCTTATTGCACCGCTTTCGGCTAATTCTATGGCAAAGATGTCTCACGGAATAGCTGACAATCTTGTACTTACAACATATCTTGCAGCAAAATGTCCGGTTTTTTTCGCTCCGGCAATGGATTTGGATATGTATAAACATCCTACAACACAGGAAAATATTAAATTATTACAGTTGCATGGAAATCACCTGATTTCCCCAAATGAAGGAGAACTTGCCAGTGGACTTTGTGGGGCAGGAAGAATGGAAGAGCCTGAAATAATATTTGAAATAATAAAAAATTTCTTCAAAAAAAAAACTCAACTAAGTAATAAGAAAATCCTGATTACAGCCGGTCCTACCTACGAAGCTATTGATCCGGTCAGATTTATTGGCAATCATTCCTCAGGATTAATGGGTTACGCTATTGCTGAAGAATTGGCAAATAGAGGAGCTAATGTAGAATTAATATCAGGACCTACCTCTTTATCAGTATTTTCTCCCCGAATTTCAAAAACTGATGTTGTTTCAGCTAAAGATATGTTTGATGTTTGTATCAATAAATTTCCTGAATGTGATATTGCTGTTATGTCTGCCGCAGTTGCTGATTATACTCCCGAAAAAACCGAAAGCAACAAAATCAAAAAGAAAACTGATGATTTTTTATTAAAATTAAAAGCCACAAAAGATATCCTTGCTCAATTGGGTAAGCAAAAGAAAGACAATCAGTTGCTTATAGGTTTTGCCCTCGAAACCGAAAACGAATTGGATAATGCAAAAAAGAAACTGAAAAATAAAAACCTTGATTTTATCGTTCTTAATTCTTTGACAGATAAAGGTGCCGGATTTAAACATAAAACAAATAAGATATCAATAATCGACAATAAAGGAAATATATCTGATTTTACTTTAAAAGATAAAAAACGGGTAGCAATTGATATTGTTGATAAAATTGATGAATTATTCTAATGCGAAGCAGCTTTATAAGATTATTAAATATTTATTGCAACGCATAAATATTTCTTTATAGTTTTTGCTTAGCATATTTGTCAGGAATTAGTTTATTAAAATTGAAAATTAAAATTATCATTTGTGAAAAAAATATTCATTATTCTGTTGTTATCGGTAATTGGTTTTAATTTAAATGCTCAGGAGTTTTTTTGTGATGTACAAGTTACGTCCAAACAAGTTTCAGGAACTGACAAGAAAATTTATGAAACCCTCCAAAATGCCATTTATGAATTTATGAATAATCATAAGTGGACAAATTATACTTTCGAAATAGGAGAGAGAATAGAATGTACAATGGTAGTAACTGTTTCAAGTAGAAGTTCTAATGTTTTTGCTGCTAATCTTAACCTGGTGTTACGCCGACCAATTTATCATACTAATTACAATTCGGTTTTATTGAATTATGTTGATAAAGATTTTCAGTTTGAATACATTGAATACCAGCCATTAGACTACTCTGATAATTCGTTTATATCAAATTTAACATCGGTACTTGCATTTTATTCTTATGTTTTTTTAGGAATGGAATTCGATTCATATACATTATATGGAGGTACACCATTTTACGAAAAAGCCGAAGCAGTTGTTAGTAATGCACAGAATGCTTCTCAAAGTGGATGGAAATCATATGAAGACACACGAAACAGGTACTGGCTAATCGAAAATCTGCAAAATGCTGCATATAAACCTTTAAGGAGGTTTTTTTATATGTATCATTTAAAAGGTCTTGATGTTATGTATGATGATGTTGAAAAAGGACGCTCAACTATTACCAATAGTCTTGATTTGCTTGAAACTACTTATGAAGAGCGCCCAGGATTATTTTTATTAAAACTAATAACTGATGCAAAAGGTGATGAGTTTGTAAATATTTTCAAAGAAGGATTAACAAAAGAAAAATCCAAAGCAGTTGAAATTCTAAGAACTATTGATCCCGCTAATACATCTAAGTATCAGGAAATATTAGAGAATTAATTGTTTATGATAACACATTTATCTATTAATAATTACGCACTTATTCGAAAGTTGAATATTGATTTTCTGAATGGATTTTCAGTTATTACAGGTGAAACCGGTGCAGGTAAATCTATTCTTCTCGGAGCTATGTCATTAATTCTTGGTAATAGAGCTGATTCACAAGTGCTTTTTGATAAAACAACAAAATGTATTATTGAAGGAACATTCAATATTAAAGATTATAATCTTAATTCTTTTTTTAGTGAAAATGACCTTGATTACGATGAAAATACTTTTATGCGTCGTGAGATAAACAAAAACGGAAAATCAAGAGCATTTATCAATGATACTCCGGTAAATTTAAATTTAATGAAAGAATTAGGTGATAAGTTGGTAAATATTCATTCGCAAAATAAAACTATCACTCTTAATAATTCCGATTTTCAATTAGCTGTAATTGATAATTATGTTAATAAAAATGATATTTTAAGAAAATATCGCTTAAGTTTTATAAACTATTCAGAAAAGAAAAAGCTGCTTAAGACACTTATTGAAAAAGAAAATAAATCAAAATTAGATCAGGATTATTATCAGTTTCAGTTTGATGAACTGGAAAAAGCAAATCTCGATCCGGATGAATTTATAAATATTGAAAAAGAACTTGAGCTTTTAAATCATCATGAAGAAATAAAAACTAATATTGTTGAGATTTCGCAAATACTCGAAAATGATGAACAAAACATTTTATCTCAACTAAATAGGATTTTATCATTAATTAATAATATATCTGAATACAATATAGACTTCAAGGAAATTCAAAATAGAATCGAAAGCAATCTTATTGATTTAAAAGATATCTCTGCTGAAATCGACAATTTCGGGGAAGGAATAAACTATAATCCGGCTCGTGTTGAGGAATTAAGCAGTCGATTTGATACAGTTATTCAACTTCAACAAAAACACCGTGTTAATAGTGTTGAGGAACTAATATCCCTTAAGGAAAACCTTAATGAAAAACTAAGTGAAATTTCCTCGCTTGAAGTTGAAATCAATAAATTGAAAAAAGAAATTTCGGAAATTGATACAGAGTTAAGAAAATTAGCAAAACATATTTCGGCAAATAGGGGAGAGGTAATACCAAAAATCGAGAAAAATATATGTAAACTCCTTTCAGAACTTGGCATAGCTGACGGCAGATTCAAAGTTGAACAATTGAAATTCAATGAACTAACTATTGATGGTTTAGATAAAGTAAGATTTCTATTTAATGCTAATAAAGGTGGAGTTTTGAGTGATATGTCAAAAATAGCTTCCGGTGGTGAGTTATCCAGACTTATGTTGAGTATAAAGTCATTAATTTCACAAAAAAATCTTCTCCCAACTATTATCTTTGATGAAATTGATAGTGGTGTTTCAGGAAATATAGCCAATAAAGTTGGGAAGATACTTAAAAAGATTTCCGGCTCAATGCAAGTCATTGCAATTACGCATTTACCACAAATTGCAGGAATGGGAGATTCTCATTATTTGGTTTTTAAAGAAACCGACACAGAAATTGCTGAATCAAGAATTAAGCTTATCAGCGAAAGCGAAAGAATAAACGAAATAGCAAAAATGCTTAGCGGTTCTATAGTTTCGGAAATTGCTTTACAAAATGCCAAAGAACTATTGATAGGAAAAATTTAACAATTGAGACCAGTCCGAAAAGTATTTTTTGCCACTAAAACACTAAGCCACTAAATTTCACTAAAAATTTTTTTATTAATATTCTTTGTTTTGTGGATTTTCGTGTTTTGGTGTTTTTGTGGCATATTTTATTTTTTGATTTTTCGGAGTGGGATCATATTTTAAATCCCGAAGCAGAGCTTCGAGGATGCTCGAGCGTAGCTCGGCATTTTAGCTCATTTTACATTTTAGTCATTTTAGTCATTTAAATTTTAGTCATTTTAAATTCCAGTCATTTCAAATTTTTTATAATTTTGCCCCATCTTATATATACATATACATAAATACATAAACTATGGCTTATAATCTATTAAAAGGGAAAAAGGGAATTATATTCGGAGCACTCGACAATAAATCCATAGCATGGAAAGTTGCGGAAAAAGCCCATGAAGAAGGTGCCGAATTTACACTTACAAATACTCCTGTTGCATTACGTTTCGGAGAATTAGATGAACTTGCAAAGATGTGCAATAGTGAAATAATCCCTGCTGATGCTACTAACATGGCTGATATTGAAAATATTTTCAAGAAAACTATGGAGATATTTGATGGTAAAATAGATTTTATTTTGCATTCAATCGGCATGTCGTTAAATGTAAGAAAGAAAAAAGTTTACAACGATCTTAATTATGATTTTCTTAAAAAAACTCTTGATATTTCAGCAATTTCTTTCCATAAAATATTACAAGTAGCCAATAAAATGGATGCAATAAATGATTGGGGATCAGTAGTTGCTTTGTCGTATGTTGCCGCTCAACGAACATTGTTTGGGTATAATGATATGGCTGATGCAAAATCATTATTGGAATCTATTGCCAGAAGTTTCGGGTATATTTACGGAAGAGATAAAAAAATCAGAGTAAATACAATCTCACAATCTCCAACAATGACAACTGCAGGAAGCGGAGTTAAAGGTATTGACGGACTGATGGATTTTACTGATAGAATGTCGCCATTGGGAAATGCAACAGCTGAGGAATGTGCAAATTATTGCATTACATTATTCTCTGATCTCACCAAAAAAGTAACAATGCAAAACTTATTTCACGATGGTGGATTCTCTAATATGGGAATGAGTCTCAAAGCAATGACAATGTATAATAAAGCATTTGAAGGTGAACTTGATTAATTAGTGTCTGTTTTTAAAGTCTGGAACTCTAAATAAATAGTAAAAATTACAAATGACAAACACCAAATTTCAAATAAATTTCAATAACCAAAAATTCAATGACCAAGACAGTTTCAAGCTGTTTTGAAAATTTGATCATTGATTTTTGGAATTTGTTTGTTATTTGATTTTTTGTTATTTGGTGTTTTATTTCAAAATTTGCTGGATTTTATGGACAGACACTAATTAGTGTCTGTCTTTAATGTCTAAATATCTGTAAATATATGTGTTAAAAAAACTGTCAGTAAAAATACTTTTTGTACCTTTAAGAAAAAAATGAATTATGAAATTA
>JAIORY010000336.1 GCA_021107915.1 Bacteroidales bacterium
ACATCCGAAAAGGATATTTCTGAAGAAAAAAACAAAACTTATGTTGAGGAAATCGACAGATATAAAATAGAAACAGAAAACAAGGAAAAGTTAATTATTGAGTTAAACAAAGACCTTGCTACAAAAAATGCAAATTTTGCAAACCTGACCGAGAAACTCAGTGAGCAAAAAAAGGAAGTTGACAATCTTCAGGAAAGATTTAAAACAGAATTCAAAAACCTCGCAAATGAAATTCTTGAAGAAAAAACCAAAAAATTTACCGAACAAAACAAATCCAACCTTGATATTATTTTAAAACCGTTAAGTGAAAAGATCAAGGATTTCGAGAAAAAAGTTGAAGAAACTTACGATAAAGAATCCAAACAAAGATTTTCGTTAAAGGAGGAAATAAAGCGTCTTGAGGAATTGAATCAACAGGTTAGCAACGATACAATTAATCTTACAAAAGCACTTAAAGGTGAATCGAAAACACAAGGAAACTGGGGAGAGGTTATTCTCGAAAGTATTCTTGAAAGATCAGGGCTGGTAAAGGATAGAGAATATTTTGTTCAGCAATCGTTTACAGACGAAAAAGGTAAACGTCTTCAGCCTGATGTTGTGATTGTTTATCCCGGAAACAGAAGCCTTGTCTGTGATTCCAAAGTGTCGCTTACTGCTTACGAACGATATGTCTCTGCTGAAAATGATACCGCAAAAGAGAGTGCTTTAAAAGAGCATATCAATTCAATAAAAAATCACGTAAACGAACTTAGTCAGAAAAACTATCAGGATATTTATCAGTTAAAAAGTCTGGATTTTGTGATGATGTTTCTTCCGGTGGAGCCTGCTTATTTGGTAGCTATTCAGAAAAATTCAGAGCTTTGGAATTATGCGTACGACAAACGAATTTTGCTTATCAGTCCGACTAATCTTATTGCTGCTCTGAAAATGATCGAAAGCATGTGGCGACAAGAATATCAAAGCAAAAATGTAATGGAAATTGCCCGACAAAGCGGCGATCTTTATGATAAATTCGTTGGCTTATTTGAAGACCTTGTAGATGTAGGGAAAAAGCTAAATGCTACTAAAACCAGCTATGACGCTTCAATGAATAAACTTTATACAGGCAAAGGAAATCTTGTAAAAAGAGTAGAAAAAATTAGAAAACTGGGAGCAAAAACCAGCAAAGAATTGCCTCAGAATTTGATAGACAGAATGGAAGATGAGTAGGAAATTTGAAGATTTGAAGATTTGAAGATTTGAAAGTATGTCTGTATTAGACTAATCAAATAAATGGATAAATGGATCAGTGGATAACCAAATAACCAACCAAATAAAACTTATGCAGAAAAAAAACGTCATTATTATTTGTGTTTTTATTCTTTTTTTCATGACATCATGTTTTAATACAGGAAAAATCAGTCATCAAAATATTTCTTTTATTTACCAAAAGAACTTTCCCGATTCACCTGAGTTTTGCGTTTTTCACAATACTGACAGCACTTCTGCGGTATTTATAAATTATCATCATCATAATCCCGGTTTTCCCGACCAAAACGATTCATCAGCATATTTGCTGAATTATAAACTATATAATTCCTTTGGGTCGAAAATTGTGTTAGACAGTTCAACTATTGCTTTTCCTTTTTATAATATTAATGTTGATAGAAATAATATTGAATTAAAATTTGATATAAAAACCACTCTTTCCGAAAAATATCTTCTTGAAATAAATTTTGCGGATACACTGAATAATAAAAAATTCAGGAATTTTATCAGCATCAACAAAAAGAATAAATACAATCGCCGGAATTATATTTTAAAAAACAAAGCAGGGGAGAAGCTCTATAAAAATCATATTGCTTTTGATGAAAAATTTCGATTAAAATATAGAGATACTATTTCAGGCAAACTGATTGTAAATTATTACCGGCGTAAATTTCCGATAGCACTGCCTCCATTTATTATGGATGAAAAACTAAATTTTGTTTATTCTCCTGACAGTGTTTTCAATGTTGAAATTAATAATGGCGAAACCTGTTTATTAAATTTAAAAAAGTCAGGTTTTTATCATTTTATTATAGATACTTTGAATAGAGATGGGTTTAGCATTTTTAGATTTTATGATGGTTTTCCTTTGATAAAAAATGCTTCACAAATGATTGACCCATTAAGATATATTACTGAGAAAAAGGAATTTGAAAAATTGATTGAATATAAAGATTACAAATTTGCAATTGAAAAATTTTGGACAAGTGTGGCAGGCTCAGAGGAAAGAGCAACGATTTTAATAAAAAACTATTACCGGAAAGTTCAGGAAGCAAATTGCATGTTTTCATCATATCACGAAGGCTGGAAAACCGATCGCGGGCTTATCCATATTATTTTCGGTGCACCGAATATTGTTTATAAAGAAGAAAATATTGAAACATGGATTTATGGAGAACCCAACAAACCCTCATCATTAGTATTTGATTTTATTAAAGTTGATAATCCCTTTACGGATAATGATTTCAGATTGATTAAATCCCCGAGCTATAAAACGAGATGGTATTTTGCTGTTGAGGCTTGGAGGAGATAGTTTCAAGTTTTGAGTTTGAAGTTTTGAGTTTTCGGTTTCTGGTTTTTGAAGATTTGGGAATTATTTGTATATTTGGGGGGAATTAATATTGGGATTTTTTTTAAAGAAATTTTATTCTAAATTTCATGTGTAAAATAATACCATAATTATGAGATATGAAAAAGCTGTCACTTTTAATATTTATTTTTTTCACTGTAAATTCAGGAATCCTTTTCGCACAAACCGAAGATTGGAGTTGGCAATGGGCTAATTCTAATATTACTAATCATTTTAGGAGTCATGGAATAAAAACAGATTTTAACAATGATTCTTATTCATACTATTGGTATATTGATTCTATTATTATTGGTGATACTGCATTCAGGCATTATGGAAATTATCCCAACCAACAGCATTTTGATTTGGCTATCGCTAAATTCGATCAAAATGGTGAGTTTATTAATGCTGTAGATATTTTTACGCTACCAAATATTTCCATATGGATGCCTCATATGGAAATAGGTCCTGATTCTAGCATCATTGTGTGTGGAACATATAGAGATACCGTCTTTGTGAACAACAAGGTTATCACCACAAAACATAAAGACTCTCGAAATATGTTTATTATCAAACTCAACTCTGACTTTGAATACATCTGGAGCAAAACCATTTCAAGTAGCGCTCAGGAGTTCTGTGGTGGTCTTGATATATCAGACGACAATTTTATTTATTTGTCTTCCAGTCACGCATATTACCCTGATTCAGTAGTACGAATAGTTGATTATTTAGGGCAAGATTCTGCAGTAATTGGAAATGGATTAAATTCCATATTGAAAATAGATTCTGATGGTAATTTATTATGGAGAAAAGAAATTCGGAGTTTTCCAAACGGTTCTGCGGAAAGTGACGCTACAATAGTTGGTGAAAATGGATATATATACAGCATTGGTAATGCAACTACTAATTTCGTAATTAATAACGATACTATAATTCACCCTGACTATCCAAATTGGGGTGTTGCCACATTTATTACAAAGTATGATAAGGAAGGAAATCTACACAACACTTTTTTTGTAGATAAAGAGCATTTTAGTATTTATCCCTGGGGAGGTTTTATTGTTGACGAAAACAGTAATTATTATATCTCCGGTAGTATTTGGGAATCAACTATTTTCGGTTCAGATACCATTATAATTCCAAACAATAAAACCGGTAGAATCATAGCAAAAATGGATACTTCTTTTCAACCGCTATGGTGCAAGTATATTGCTAATCATGATAATATTGATAAATGGTTTATGATAGAGTTATATAACGACAGCCTTGCAATTGCATTTACAGGTTCGGGAAATTTTACATTTGCAGGTGTTGATTTTGAGTTATGGAGTTTTAGTGAAGGTATTCTTGGATTATTTAGTCCATCAGGTGAATTTGTATCATATCAAATAACTGAAACCACCAAAAACTCAGGTATTTCCAAATTCAAAATTGATAACTGTGATAATTTTATAATAAATGGTTATTATAAAGGAATAGGAAATTATAGTAATGATACTTTACCGGAAGTGTATGATTACGAGTTTTATAAGGCAAAAAACTACAGGTATCAACCTTTGCCAATTGATATGCCGTTTGATACAAGTGGATGTGAGGAATTAACAATATTTGGCCCGAAAGGATATTTGTATTACAAATGGAATGATGAGTTAATAAATCAAAATTGGTTTCTTGTATCAAGTACCGGAACTATAAATTTAAAGGTAGCTAATGAAGATGGATGCTGGTCGGAAGGTGAAAGTAATGTAACAATTTTTCAGGAAATTCAATTATCACTGGTGGAAGATACAATAATTTATCTTTCTGATACTTTAAAATTAAGCATTTGCAATACTTACGAATTTTATTTATGGTCAACCGGCGATACTACTTCAGACCTTTCTATTCCAGCCAATGAATTACAGATTGGTAATAATAAAATCTGGATAGATGTTGATAACGGACCATGTTTTGCTTCCGATACTATAAATGTTTTTGTAATAGATGATTCATATATTGAGGACTTATATAAAAATACTATCCTTATCTACCCAAACCCGGCAAATAATAAACTGAATATCGTAAATAAAAGCAATGCAATTATCGAGAGTATATGTATTTATAATATCGCAGGACAAAAATTAGCATTTCCAAAATTACTTAATAATTCTATTGATATCCAAAAATTTCAGTCGGGATTGTACTTTATTGAATTAATTTCCAATAAATGGAAAATCAGAAGAAAACTGATAATTAATTAATATTGATATTATTTAGAATAAACACAACAACGGACAAAGGCGAAATAAAGCGCATTTTGAGGGTGTATTTTGTATAATGATTTTTATTGGATAAATTTGAGAAAAGTATTAAAGGAATTTCTCTGCGTCTTTGCGTCTCAGCGTTAAATTTTAAACAGATAAAAATAAAATATTATGAAAAAATCTAAAGATGAAAAAGTTCAAAAATTTCTTAATGGAATTATAATGATTGATAATGAGAAATTTGACACCCTGAATGCAATGCGTGAAATCGTATTTAAAATCTATCCAAAAACTGATGAGAGAATGATGTATGGTGGCATTATGCTTTCGCTTGATGCTGAAGATTTTGGTGGTTTGTTTGTAAGAAAAAACCATATTTCTTTCGAATTTATCAAAGGGTTTTTAATGAAAGACCCTAATAAATTTCTTGAAGGAAGTGGGAAATTTCGCAGACATTTAAAAATTAAATCCAAAGAAGATGTTAAGAACAAAGATGTAGATTTCTTTGTAAAGCAGGCTGTATAATACACCGGAACAGAAGTGGAAAAAATGAAAGTAATTATTATCCATAAGAGAACAATTGGTAAAACTATAGATGATTTGAGTAATTAGGATTTTTTATATATTTGGAGATAATTATTTTAATAAAAAATTGTCATGGCTTGAAATAGGAGTAGGCATAGTTTTTTTATTATTTTTACATCACTATATCTTTAGAAAAATTATACTTTATTTTCAAAAAATTTAACACTAAATCATATCATTAAAAATTAGAAATTATGAATAAGAAAATTAAATTATTAGCTATTCTTTTTATCTCTCTATTTATATTTGGCTGTAATAGTCAAAATGTAGAAGGTTTTGATTATGGACGAGTTGAAAACAATAAATATCTGAACTCGTTTTTTGATTTTGAAATATCTATACCACCTACTTGGGTTGTTCAAACTAAAGAACAAACTGATAACTTAGTTGAAGTGGGTGAAAACTTGATAGCCGGAGATGACGAAAATATGAAAGCAATTATCAAAGCTTCAGAAATTAATTCTGCAAATTTATTGGTTGTTTTTAAATATGAAGTTGGATCACCGGTTGAATATAATCCAAGTTTTGTGCTAATTGCGGAGAACTTAAAAAATGCTCCCGGAGTTAAGAAAGGTAGTGATTATTTGTTTCATGCTCGCAAATTACTACTTCAATCACAAGTTCAACATGATTATATTGATGAAGAATTTAAGAAAGAAATTATTAATAATCAGGAATTTTATTTAATGAATAGTTCCATTAATTATGCAGGTTTTAATATAAAACAGGTTTATTATACAACCATTAAAAATGGTTTTAGTGTAAACGCAATTATTACCTATGTTAATGAAGAACAGAAAAATGAATTAGAAAAAGTAATCAATTCTTTAATATTTGATAAATAACTTTTTCTGCAAAGACTATTTTAAAAAAAGAAAAAGCAGAACATCATTTATATTCAAAAAAATTTAATACTTTTGCCGTCTGGTACATGAAAATATAAAGACAATCCTTCTTTATTCAAAGTGTTACCGAAAAAGATAAATATTTCAACTATGATAAAAGCACATTCATTTCATATTCCGGTAATGGGAATTGGATATACGATTGATACTCCTTTAAAGGTTTCTCAATACGGAATTGATTCCGTTATTTCGCTGCTTGATGATATCCTCCTTGAAAGGTTAAGAAAGATGTACAGTAATAAATTTGAAATTCCTTATAATGAGATTACAGATAAAATTGCTGATTTCAGAGCAAAAAGGATTACATCTTATCTAAATTTAATAAACAACTTAGCTGAAAAGAAATTTGAAGATTTAAAAAATACTATTAGCGAGAAAGGTGATGAGATAAAAGAATATTTTAGTATGCTACCCGACACTTCTGCAATTAAGCAGGAATTCATAAAACGTACGGCAAAATATTTTAATGTTAATGAAATTAGAAATTGGATGAAAGACAACTTATCAATGGGCAGTATTGATGTAAATATCATGACCAAAGTTGATAAGGATAACTACATAAAAAAAGAAAAACTACCAGTAGAATACAACGATGCTCATGCTGCACTCAGAGGTTATGCAAACAGCAATCTAAGATCATCCATTATTCTTTCGGCAGGAATGAATCCCAGATTATATGCTTATTTAGAACAATTTGAAGATTTCTTTCCTGATGAGAATGGAGACATAAAAAAGAAAATTGTTTTAAAAGTAAGTGATTACAGATCGGCTTTGATACAGGGAAAATTTCTGGCAAAGAAAGGACTTTGGGTTTCTGAATACAGAGTTGAATCAGGACTAAATTGCGGAGGTCATGCTTTTGCAACCGATGGGTTTTTACTTGGACCTATTTTAGCCGAGTTCAGGGATAATCGTAAAGAGTTGATTCAATCAGTTCAGGAAATATTGTTACCGGCACTTTCAAATAAAAATCGAATTGTTCCAAAAACAAATCCGGCTCTTAAAATTACTGCACAGGGTGGTGTTGGTACTGCTGAAGAACATCAGTTTCTGATGGATCATTACCAACTTGATTCAATAGGATGGGGCTCTCCTTTCCTTTTGGTACCCGAAGCTACGGCAATTGATAATTCTACAATCAATAAACTGATTGATGCTAAAGAAGATGATCTTTTTTTGAGTGATGTTTCGCCTCTCGGAATTCCTTTTAATAGTCTAAGAGGTAATACTAAAGAATTTGAAAAACTGTCATTAATAAAAAAAGGAAGACCAGGAAGTACATGTCCTAAAAAACACGCAGCTTTAAATACCGAATTTACAGATAAAGGTATTTGTACTGCTTCGCGCCAATATCAGCGTCTTAAACTAAAGGAACTTGAAAAAGAAAATCTTTCACCGGAAGAATACAAAAAAGAATATGATAAAATTGTAGAGAAATCGTGTATTTGCGTAGGTCTGGGAACATCTGCTCTATTGGTAAACGATCTTGACACTAAAACCGAAGGCAAAGGAGTTTCGGTTTGTCCAGGTCCGAATATGGCTTATTTTACAAAAACAATGAGTTTGAAAGAAATTTCTGATCATATTTACGGAAGACTAAATGTTATCACAAGAACCGACCGTCCGAATATGTTTGTAAAAGAATTGAAAATTTATATTGATTACCTTAAAAATAGAATAGAGGAAACGAAAGTTTCGATGACTGCCAAGCAAGAAAAGTACTTATTAACTTTTGCAAATAATCTTAAAGAAGGAGTTAATTATTATCAAAACCTATTTAGTGATTTGAAGGAAAATTTTAAGGATAAAAAATCAGGAATTTTAAATGAACTAAACTCCGGCAAAAAAACATTACAAAGTCTTTATTCAGAGATTAAAAATCTTTCGATAATTAAGTAGTGGCTTCTAAGAAAACGCCAATAACTTCGTTATGCTCATATTTAAAACCAGTCATTTACAAAAGTAAACTCCTGATTTTAAATATTTCACAAGCCTCGTTCTTGACGTTTTTTTAGAAGCCAAATTAAAAAATATTTTTCGTAGTGGACTCATTATTCCAATTAAACATTTAATTATTTTCGCTCCAAAATTTGGGTCATGTTAAAAACTTGGGGAGATAAATATAAAATTCATAATTTTGCTATCAAAAAATAACATTGAAAAAAGACATATCTTATATGCTTCTACCGACAGATTTGTTGGAGTATTTTGAAGTAATTTCCGTAAAAGAGCTATGTGAAATATCGACAAAGAAAATGGTATTTCATATTCAATTAGAAGAAAAGAACCAACTTCCAAAATCTTATAATCAATCCGATTATCAGTCAAAAGGTTTTTATCCAGAAAAGACAATTCAAGATTTTCCTGTTAGAGGGAAAGCTCTGTATCTTAATATTAAACGAAGAAGATGGCGATCAAAAGATAAAACATTATCAGATATTAAAAGTGATTATTCTTTTATCTCCGCCGGCTCTAAATTAACAAAAGAGTTGTCGGATTTTTTAAAAGGAACAGGTAGAGACCCGAGAAGATACGATAAGTAATATAGCCAGCTATTATAACATAAAAGCAGATAAACTCAGGCGTCAATATAAAAAGCATATTAGTAATTTCAAAGATTGGGAACAAAAAGGACATGCCCAAGACTACATGATATTTCCAGAAAATATTGGAGAATATTTAAGCATAGATGAAGTATCATTATCACAAGGAGAACTATATACATTTGTTACCAATAAAAACGGAAGAGGTAAAAAAGGTACTATGGTAGCCTGTATCAAAGGAACTCTTGCCAAAGATATATCAGACACATTAGAACTTATACCTTTAGAACAACGAAAAATGGTAAAGGAAGTAACGCTGGATATGGCAAAAAATATGGAATCAGGTGCTAAAAGAAGTTTCCCAAATGCTAGCCTGGTAACAGATAGATTTCATGTGGTCAAATTGGTTTTAGAAGCATTACAACATATAAGGATTCAATTCAGATGGGATGAAATAGATAAAGAAAATCAAGCAATTGCTGATGCAAAAAAGAATGGAAATAAGTATGTTCCTAAAATATTTGCAAACGGAGATTCACCAAAACAACTCTTGGCTAGAAGCAGATATATCCTTTTTAAAAAATCTTCTAAATGGACACATAATCAACAACAAAGAGCTGATATTTTATTTAGAGAATATCCAGATTTAAAAAGAGCATATAAGATTGTAATGGAATTCAGAAACATATATGAAGTCAAAAGTAAAAATCTTGCTCAAGAAAAATTTAGTGATTGGATTACTAATATATTTACAAATCAAAGAAAAGAATTTTATACCGCTGCTAATTCTGTTAAAGTTAATATGGATAATATTTTGAACTTCTTTTCTAATAGAAATACTAACGCTAATGCAGAATCATTTAGTGCTAAAATAAAACTTTTTAGAGCTAATCTAAGAGGTGTATCTGATACTACTTTTTTCTTGTTCAGATTACATAATCTTTTTGCTTAGTCCCCAAGAAATTAATGTGACCCCAAAATTTCGGGTTTCCACTAAATTTATTGTAATACCATATATTTAATTCAAAATTTCATCGTTATTAATAAAGTAATGATCAATGTTTTGAGAAAATGAATAAAATCAGTGTTATACTTGTACGGAACAGAATTGCAAAATTGCCAGTTTTGTTTTGTACCGCATTACTACTTCTAAACAGCTTTTGCTTTGCAAAATTGTTAAGAATTAGTATATTTTTTTTTGTTTGTTCTGTTCTTCAACAATTTTATTAGCACAGCCGGAAGCTAAGATCGAGCGAAAATTATCAAGACATTTTTCAAAGGGAAAGTGGGAAAGATGCGAGAAAGTAGCCCGCAAAATGAATAAGAAATATCCAAAATCCGACCTACCTGAATATTACCTTTCAAAAGTTAATATTGAGTTATCTGCTAATAAAACCTCATTTTCAACTGCTTTTAATTATCTAAAATCTGCAAATAGATTTTCAAATCGTTTGCCGGAAAAATATTGTACATGGAAGTTAGAAGTGCAAAATAAAATGGCGCAGTATATTTTGGAAAAACATGACAGCACCAAAATATTAAGAAAAATAAAGTCCGCATTAAATTTCTACACTAAAACTTATAATGATACCCTTGTCATTTATGCATTTTACCACCCTGAATTAATAAAATATATAGCAGATACTAACGATGTTATTCCAAATGTTGATTCCCTTCGGAAAGTTTTACTGACTTTTGCTAAAAACTTAGTTGGAATTTCATATAATTATGCCGGTGAAACACCTTCAACCGGTTTTGATTGCTCAGGATTTACTCTTTATGTATATAAACATATTGGAATCGATCTGCCTCATAATGCACAATTACAGAGCTTATTTGAAGGGAAAAATGTAAGCTTGGAAGAAGCACAACCCGGCGATTTAATATTCTTTGGTTACAGAGGTGAAAAATCACATTATACTTCACATGCCGGTATTTTCTTTTCTGAAAATCCGAATGAGTCAAAAGTAATTCATTGTGTTACAGGAGGTGTAAAAATTGATGGTAACAATACCAGTTGGGATCTTTATTGGAAAGACAGGGTTTTGTTTGTAAAACGACTTGCAGTGTTTGATAATTAGGACTCAATAAAAAGATTAAAATAAAATTGTTGTTAAGTCACTTAAACTTCGATATTCAGTTTTATTTTTTCCTTGAAGCTTCTCTTTTTATTCTCCATTCTTCATCATTTAATGGGGGAGGAGTGAGTTCTTCAGAATTCTTTTGTTGAAGCGTAATAGCACCCGAAGCACATGTTGTAACACAAAGTCCACATCCAAAACAAAAAGTAGTATCTACTTTACAAACACCATCTACTATTTCCAAAGCATTAAATTGACATCTGTCGATACAAATTTCACAGCCGGTACAAATTTCTTCATCAACAACTGCATAGAAATCGGAGCGGGCAATTGCATTAAGGCTTCCATGTTTTGCCATTCCCCGAAGTACACCGCAAGAGCATGTACAGCAGTTGCAGATATAATTTACATCATTTCGGGCATTGTTTGTAGAATGCACTAATCCTTCTTTATCAGCCTCAGCTAAAATTTCTAAAGCCTCTTCTTTTGTAATTGTCCGGATATCATCAATACGATTAAAAGCATTTGCCTTTTCAGAGAATACTAAACAATTTTCAATAGAATGTTTACATCCTTCTCCTATTAATCTTTTTTGTACTCTACAAATACAATTCAAAACACCCCATGAGTTAGCATTATCAAGATATGTTGAGGCTTTTTCATAAGGCATAACATCAATATTTACAGCTATGCTTTTTTCAATCGGGATAACCCTATGCACCGAAGGATTAACAGTCATAACTTTATAAAAACCTTCATTACAATATGCCTCAAAAAGCTCAGCGAACTCTTTATCAATTTTAGCATTCTGTCGTTCATAAATACCAACAACAAAAGGAATCAGACAAAAAACAAATCCTATACCTGCTTCTCTTTTCATTTCAATTAAACCCTTTTTAACCATCCCGATTAATAATGATTTAACCTCAGATTCATCAAGATTATTATTTTTAGATATTGTTTCTATTGTTTGAAATTCAAGGTTTAGAGAAGAAGCCAGTCTTGCTTCTTCAATAGTAAAAAGTTTTGCCAGAATTTTTAATTCAACCCCACTTTTAGTTTTTGGATATCCATTAGGAATTTTATCTAATTCTTCAGCGAGTTTTTGGTATATTTTTTTCATAGATTATTCATTTATTAAATCATTGTAAAGAAACAATTTTTATTAAGAAAATCCAAATAATAAAAATCCGGATACTCGTCAATTCAAGTACCCGGATTGTATAATAGTTTTGGTTAATTGATTTAATAGATTATTGCACTATCATTCTCTTACTCTGAACTTTGTTACCTACTTGTAAGCGATAAATATAAACTCCCGGATCAAGACGTTGACCGTTTACATTAGAACCATTCCATGAAACAGATTTTGTACCTGCTCCTTCAAATTGATCAACAATAGTGTTAACTTTTTGTCCGGCAAGGTTATAAACCGAAAGAATAACTTTTGTTTCACAAGGAATAATGTATGAAATTACAGTTGAAGAAGTAAATGGGTTTGGAGCATTCTGTGAAAGTGAAAATAAATTTTGATTACCGATATTAGAATTAATTCCTGTATAAAGTACAGAAAGACCTTTAATGCAGAAGTTTCCTGTATTCAAATATCCTGAAGGATCATCATAATCATAAAAATCAACCCATTGAGTACCATTAAAATAATAACTTTCTTCGGGATTTGCAGCAGACTCAACTAAAACTCTTGAAGACGCTCCAAGCAGAACAGGAACTTCAGAAGTTCTGTCGTAAGGCTGACCACCTTCTGACAAACTTAAATAAATATAAAAATCATTTCCTCCTACTAAACTTATTTGAGATTCAAGATCGGCAGTTTTAAAACCCCTGTATTGTGCATTTCCTGAAACAGTTCCTAACTCATTTGATAGAACTCCATCAATAAAATCATCATAAATAGTAACAGAATAATCTACTGAATCAGTACCTGTAAAAAAACTAACAGCTTTTAACATTTGATCACTTGAGGCGGTAAAGCTATTGAAAGCTTCCTGATAGTCAAGTAAAACATCACGTTGTCCGTGATAATCGTGATAATAAGTAAAATCATATTGTAGTGGTTCAACATTTTGCATGGAAATTGCTCCCATTTCCGGTTCACGACACGAATGTTTATCATAATATGAAATCCAAAAATAACCGTCAAATCCCCAGTCGATATCCCAACTGTTTTTTGTAAGCCATGCTCCGGGAAGGGGAGCCTGAGTAACTTTATTATCATCCCATCCAATAATAGCAATAGCATGATTAGGTAGTTCTGTTGATGTAGGTGGCTGATAGTGTATGTATTGACTAATAAATGAGCCGCTATAACACATGCAAGTACCTAAAACACCTTCTGTCATTATTTTTTCTTTAATGATATCAATGCCTTCCAGATTTTCATCCATTGTAAACCATTCAATATCTCTGACATAATAATAATGGTAAGAATCATCATATCGGAGAGGCGGAACCGTGAATGATTGTCCGTCAATATCACGTACTGCCCCTTCGTTTCTTGATAAATATGCTGAAGTAACCATATAATCTCCACCTTCGTGAACTACAAGGCCACTTCCTGATGGAGGATCAAGGTCATCATTATTATGTTGATTAAATCCGTTCCACCAGTCGAGATGATATTCTGCAAGAGCAGGTTCACCGGTTTCTCCGGCAGCAGCCCATGCGCCTGTCATTAAAAGGTTTCCCTCTATTGCGGCCATTGCACCATGAGTCCAGCATGTTCCTCCTTGCTGATCTTTAACAGATGTTACGTAATTTTCACCATTATAATCTCTTAGATCGAATGTTTCCGGTGGATTAAATTTTTGTGCAAATACACCTGATCCTAAAAAGACCAAAAGTGAATAAAGTATAATTTTTTTCATTGCTAATTTTTTTGATTAATAAATTTTTTACGAAATTATTAATATTTGGTTAATTTACTATTTTATTGTTGAAAAAATGTTTGATTGTTGAATTGTTGAATAAAACAGTAATATTTGAAAGTCATCGGATGACTCTTTAGAAAAGTGCAATAAAATTAATATAAAGTACTATTTTTCAACAAGTCATCCGATGACTTATGAATATTAGGCGTTATAAAAAATATCTGCTAATTTTGCATCACAAAAATTCATTCAAATTAAGAACATGATAAATCAGGAAAATCTTTTATACGGAATACGACCAATAATTGAAGCAATAAATTCGGGAAAGCAAATTGATAGAATTTTTTTGCAAAAAGGAATAAATAATGAGCTTTTATCAGATCTCAGGAAATTGATAAGAGATTTTAAAATCCCTGTTCAAATGGTTCCCATTGAGAAACTTAATCGTCTAACCAGAAAAAATCATCAGGGAGCAGTTTGTTTTATTTCTCCGGTGGTTTATCAGAAAATTGAGGATATTTTACCGCAGATATATGAAGATGGTAAAATACCATTATTGCTTATCCTTGATCGTATTACTGATGTAAGAAATTTTGGTGCAATTGCGAGAACAGCA
This sequence comes from Bacteroidales bacterium, assembly GCA_021107915.1. Taxonomy (GTDB): domain Bacteria; phylum Bacteroidota; class Bacteroidia; order Bacteroidales; family JAIORY01; genus JAIORY01. The sequence continues at coordinate 14,458 of JAIORY010000336.1, forward strand.
GAATGTGCGGGTGCACAAGCAATTATTATTCCCGAAAAAGGAGCAGCAAGTGTTAATGCCGATGCTGTAAAAACTTCTGCAGGTGCTTTACATAAAATTCCTGTTTGCCGTGAATATGATATTAAAAAGACAATAGATTTTTTAAAAAATAGTGGTTTACAGATAGTTTCTGCAAGCGAAAAATCTTCAGAATATTATTATTCCGTTGATTTCACAAAACCAACAGCAATTATTATGGGTTCTGAAGAAAATGGCGTTTC
>JAIORY010000429.1 GCA_021107915.1 Bacteroidales bacterium
TTATTGATTTTGCTTCTCAAAATAATATCAAAGGTTTGTTAATAGAAGGATGGAATACCGGCTGGGAACATTGGATTGGTTTTGAAGACAGAGAAGGTGTTTTTGATTTTGTTACTCCATACCCTGATTACGATTTAAAAGAAGTAGTGCGTTATGCAAGGGAAAAAGGGGTAGAAATAATTATGCACCACGAAACTTCATCAACACCAAGAACTTATGAAACGCAGATGGATACAGCTTATGCTTTAATGAAATCATTAGAAATTCATTCAGTAAAATCAGGGTATGTCGGAAAAATTATCCCCAAAGGAGAATATCATCATGGACAATGGATGGTAAATCATTATAACAATGCGGTTATAAAAGCCGCAGAATATCAAGTGGCGGTTAATGCACATGAACCTATAAAAGCAACAGGTTTAAGAAGGACTTATCCAAATATGATTTCCCGTGAAGGATTAAGAGGACAAGAATTTAATGCATGGGCAACAGACGGAGGTAATCCACCGGAACATTTATCTATTGTAGCCTTTACGCGTATGCTGGCAGGCCCCATAGATTTTACACCCGGCGTTTTCAATATAAAATTAAGCACGTATAAAGAAAATAATCAAATCAACACAACACTGGCACATCAATTAGCCTTGTACGTGGTCATTTACAGCCCTATTCAAATGGCTTGTGATTTAGTTGAGAATTATGAAGGACAACCGGCTTTTCAATTTATCAGAGATGTAGGAGTTGATTGGAAACAAACGAAAGTATTAAATGGTGAGATAGGTGATTTTGTTACTATTGCCCGGCAGGAGAGAGAAACAGATAGTTGGTTTGTTGGTAGTATTACTGATGAAGAACAACGCTCTATTACAATTGATTTCGATTTTCTTGAGTCCGGTAAAGAATATGAAGCCGTAATTTATAAAGATGGACAAGATGCTCATTGGAATGATAATCCCACAAGTATCAACATAGAAGAAACCATAATTGACAATACAACGATAAAAACCTTTATCTTAGCTCCGGGAGGAGGTTTAGCTATAAGTTTGAAATTGAAAAATTGAGAAGAATGTCATTCAAATTGTAAAGTCGAATTTTTCTTTTTTTAATCGTTGATAAATATCCCTACTGAACATATATAATTTTGCAGGTCGGTGCGAAACAGACACCTCTTTTTCATTTAAAGGTACAATATAACTGAGGTTATGAATTTTTTTTCGGAAATTCCGCCTGTCAAGAGGAGCTCCGATTATTATTTCATAAATTTTTTGTAATTGGCTAAGTGAAAATTTTATTGGCAACAACTCAAAGGCAAGTGGTTTTGTCCGCAACTCATTGCGAAGGGTTTTTAGGGCAAATTCAAGAATTTCATGATGGTCAAATGCCAATGGCAAATCATAAACATCATCTACATTGAACCATTGTGCGTTTGAAGTCAGTATCAAATTTTTGTCAGTATCTTTAGACAAATTAATAAGTGAATAGTACGGAATAGTAATTACACGTTCTTCAGGATGATCAATAGCGATAAGCCATGACATATCCCTTGGTCGTCTGGTCAGCCGGTCGAGTGCACCAAAAGTTTTTAATTGTTTCATATAGATATTCCGTAGTCCTGTCAGATCTTTCAGAATACGTTTAGAAGCAGTATCAAGATTCTCATCCCATCGAATCAAATCACCCGGAAGTTTCCAATCATGATATTGGATTTCTTTATAAACGCAGTCACGTCCAATTAATAACACATTCAAATAAACCGAATCAAAACCAAAAATTATTGAATCAACAGATACATTAGGAATAAGTTGCTTGTCCATAAGTTAAAAACTAAAATCAACTTTACAAAAATAGTAAAAAATAGTAAATACACAAAAAAAAAGTTAATGTATTTTTACCAATAACTACTTGGTTTTTTATTTAAAAACGACAAATTTTGTCCTTTTATTGATTTCTTTTGGTAAAATTTTGTACATATTAAATTGACAAATGATTTGTACAAAGCAGGTAACTTAAAATCATGTTAACAAGCATGAATTCAGTATTTTTAATACAATGATTTTGTGTCATTGTAAATAATCTGCAAATAATATTGTTAATAAGTTTAATATTTTTTTTTTAATATTTTGTTTTCATATTACTTTTATTATATCTTTGACAAAAGTTTGTGTTATTTATACACTTTGTTATGTATCTTTTATACAAACCTTATTTAATTTTTTTTTATAATTAAAATTTTTGATTCTCTATTTAATGATTGAATATAATATATTATACAATAAATTAATTATTAACTAAATTATTAACCAAAAAAAATGATTATGAAGAAACACGTTTATTATTTAAGTTTTCTATTCCTGTTTTTTGCAACAGCCTTACAGTCGTATGGTCAGGGTGTTCAGATTACAGGAAAAGTAACAGATGCTACCATTGGTGAAACCATACCGGGGGTTAGTATTCTGGTAAAAAATACCACAACAGGTACAATTACCGATTTAAACGGTGAGTACTCGCTTGAGGTACAAATTGGTTCTGAGTTGGTGTTTTCATTTATTGGATATGAAACACAAACTATTGTTGTCGGTCAACAAAACATCATAAATGTTGATTTGATACCTGCTGTTACCGGATTAGATGAGGTAGTTGTAGTAGGTTATGGAATACAAAAGAAAAGTGATGTTACGGGGGCAACAGCAACTCTTGATGAGGAAGATTTTAATTCTGGAGTTGTAGTTTCACCTGCAGAGATGATGCAAGGCCGTATTTCCGGTGTACAGGTTACCATGAATAGTGGAGAACCCGGAGCCGGTTCAGCAATTCGTATTAGAGGTAACTCTTCAGTTAGAGCTAATCAAGATCCATTATATGTTATTGATGGAATTCCTCTTAACATTACTAGTATGTCTCCAGGTGCAGTAACAGTTGCAGGAGTTAATGCAAGTGCTAAAAAAGACCCTCTGGGTTTTCTCAATCCTGATGATATTGAATCTATTACTGTATTAAAGGATGCTTCTGCTACCGCTATTTACGGTTCACGTGGTTCAAATGGGGTTATCCTCGTTACTACAAAAAAAGGTAAAGAAGGAAAAGGTCAATTATCTTATTCATATTATGCAGGTATTTCAAATTTACCAAAAAAATTAGATCTTTTATCTTCTGAAGAGTTTATTAATGCAAGTAATGAGAATAATCTCGGATTAACTGATATGGGTAAAACAACTAATTGGCAAGATGAAATTTTCAGAACAGGTATTACTCAAAATCATAATTTATCTTATGTTGGAGGTACCGACAAGTCAAATTATTATGCATCTTTCGGTTACATGAATCAGGACGGTATTGTCAACCGTACAGGAATTGAAAAATTAACAGGAAGATTTAATACGAATCAGAAGTTTTTTGATGACAAATTACAAATCACAACAAATATTTCTGTGTCAAGAACAGAGGATGCTCGTGTTCCAATTGGGGAAACCGGCGGATATGAAGGTGATGCCCTGATCAGTGCTCTTAGAGGAAATCCAACTTTCCCTGTCTTTAACGATGATGGATCATACTTTCAGTATAGCTCTACTTACCGTAATCCTGTGGCTATGATTGATTTAACAAATGATAATACATTTACCGATCGTATTTTAGGAAATATTAGTGCTTCTTATAAAATATTTGAAGGTCTTACTTACAAAATAAATTTGGGTATTGATCATACTAATGTTACCAGAAAAATGTCTCAAAATAATGAATTAACTTATTTGGTAAATAACGGACAGGCTAGTATTGCTAACATGGAATTTGATAATCAAATAATGGAGAACTATCTTACTTATAATAAACAATTAAATAATGATAATAATTTAACGGTTCTTCTTGGACATTCATATCAGAAATTTGATGAAAAAGGCTATAATCTTATCGTAGATGGTTTTACTGTTGAAGGAGTTGATTATATTGATAATCTCGGTTACGGAAACTTTACTGATGCAATAAGCGGTTCATTCAAACAACAAGATGAACTTCAGTCATTTTTTACACGTTTAAATTACTCGTATAAAAGCAAATATTTATTGACAGCTACATTGAGAGCTGACGGCTCTACCAAATTTGGTGGAAACAACCAATATGGATATTTCCCGTCTGTTGGTGTAGCATGGCGCTTAATCCAAGAAGATTTTATTAAAGATTTAGATATTTTTGATAATCTGAAACTTCGTGTTGGATGGGGACAAACCGGTAATCAGGAAATACCCGGCAAAATTTCCAAGCTATTAATTGGTACTTCAGCCAATGCAAATTATTTCTTTGATGGCGAAAACCTAAGTACAGGAACTACTTTTATCAGGACTCCAAACGAAGACATTCAATGGGAAACCACTACGCAAACAAATATTGGTTTAGATTTTGGGTTTTTTAATGGTAAATTATCAGGAAATGTTGATTACTTCTATAAAGAAACCAAAGATGTTCTTTTATATTTTACATCTCTTTTACCTGCACCAGCTTTTGATATGTGGCAGAATGTGGAAGATATGAGAATTAAAAACTCCGGCTTTGAAGTCAATTTAACAGGAGTTATTATTGACAAAAAGAATCTATCATGGAACACTACTTTGAATTTTACTACAATTAATAACGACGTTCAAAATCTTAAATTAGATTTAATTGAAACAGGTGTTGCCAGTGGTGCCGGTTTATCAGGAACCAGAGTTCAGATAATTAAAACAGGATACCCCATAGGTACTTTTTGGGGAAAACAATTCCTTGGGTATGCTGAAGATGGCACAAGTATATACAAACAAGATGCAGACGGAAACGATGTAAAAGAAGATTTAGGCTCAGCTTTACCTAAATTTACATTAGGTTTATACAATGCTTTTACATATAAGAATTTTGATTTTTCCTTCTTCATCAATGGAGTATTTGGCAATAAAGTATATAACAATACTGCCAATGCGATGTTTAGTATGCCTAGCTTTTCAAAAGGAAACAATGTAACTAACGATGTTCTTACATCGGGTGAAAGTATTGATAATACTCCTGAATTCTCCAGTAGATTTATTGAAGATGGTTCATTTGTTAGATTAAGTAATGCTACCATAGGATATAACATTCCCTTCGAAGGAAATGGATGGATACAAAGTATAAGGCTTTATGTTACTGGAAGTAACTTATTCTTGATCACAGATTATTCGGGATATGATCCTGAAGTAAATACAAGTGGTGAATATGACGGTGTTCCTTCTATGGGATTAGATTACACCGGCTACCCACGTGCTCGTACAATTCAATTTGGTATAAATGCTAAATTTTAATAATTAAAAAATAAAATAAAATGGAAAAAATAAAATTTAAATTTGTATATAAAGTCATATTTATATTAATAGCAGTATCTATTGTTTCATGTACAAAACTTGAAGAAAAGATTTTTGATGAAGAAATGGGTACTAGTTTAATTGATGATCCGGCTAATGCTCCGGGTTTGGTAAATCCGGCATACGCCAGCCTACGAAATCTTAATGAGTTCTGGGGCACATGGGGCTTACAAGAAGCCACTACAGACGAAGCTATGTTCCCAACAAGAGGAACAGACTGGTATGATAATGGAATCTGGCAACAAGATCATTTGCACACATGGTCAGCAGATCATGGTCATGTAGGAGGAGCTTGGAATGTTATTTTGCAAGGTATTAGTAGAGCAAATACAGGCATCTACTATCTATCAGAATTCCCATCTACTACTGAAATTGATGGATATATTATTGAACTGCGGTTTCTAAAAGCATATTATATTTATCTCTGTAACGATTTTTATGGACAAACTCCGTATAGAGAGTGGACTGAAACTGATTATTCGACACTTCCTGAAGTATTAAATCGTGAAGACGCTACACAATGGTTGATTACTGAATTAACGGAAATCATTCCTTTAATGAAAACTAAAGCACAAATACCTTATGGTAGAGCAACAAAAGCTGCGGCTCAAACTTTGCTTGCTAAAGTTTATCTGAATCAGGAAGTATATATCGGAACTGCTGCATGGAATGACGTAATTACTCAGTGTAATGCAGTTATTGATTGTGGTGATTATACTATTGCTTCTGATTATTGGTCACAATTTCAGTACGATGACCCTAATACCGAAGAGGCAATTTTTACATTTATCCGTAACGATAATTATGATCTCGGTGGCGGTGGTGTATGGATTAACTTTACACTTCACTACCATCAAACATTTGGTAACTATACCAGTTTATGGAATGGTGGATGTATTACCAAAACATTTTGGGAAAGTTGGGATAATACTGACGATGAAGATGTTAGAAAACGTGATGAACGTATTAGACCGACTACCGGTTTAAACCAAGGATTCTTAGTAGGACAGCAATATTCTGTTGATAGTGTAGCTTTGGAAACACGTGATGGTGCTCCTTTGATATTTGTTTCTGATGTTAATCTTGCAAATGCAAGTGAAGCCGAAGGTATTCGTTGTATTAAATATGCTCCAAATCCACAAACTACACGTCAGTTTGATGCAGGTAACGATTTTTATGCATTTCGTATTTCTGATGTTTACCTGATGCGTGCAGAAGCTGAATTAAGAAGTGGAACTGGTGATCCTCTCGCTGATGTTAATGCTATCCGTTCAAATCGTAATGCTACTCCATTAGCCGCAATAACTCTTGATGATATTTATAATGAGCGTGGTTATGAGTTATTTTGGGAAGGAAAACGCCGTCAGGATATGATTCGTTTTGGTCATTTTACAGATGCTTATTCTGAAAAGCCTGTAACACCTGATTATGTATGTATTTTTCCGATTCCTCAATCAGCTTTGGACGTAAACTCTAATTTGGTTCAAAATCCGGGATATTAATAATTTGTAAATTTTCTCATTAATATCTTTGAGGGGTTGTCTCGAAAATGTTTTCAAGACAACCCCTCTATTTTATCTTTTTAGTTCAATTTTATCTTCGTTTTATAAATGGTTCAAATAATTATATTTATGAAAAAATATTTATTCAAAAATAGCTTTTTACTATTTCTAATAGTTTTTTTAAGTACCGGATGTTTCCAAAACCAATCCGATTCAAATAAGTCATGGACGCTTGGCCCTTTTACTAAAGTCGATTCGGTAAATCCGGTTATGAATCCTGTAGATAGTATTACCTTTATGTGTCCGGTTCGTAATGAGTTGGTGAAATGGGAAGCAAAAGATGTCTTTAATCCCGCAGCAGTTGTAAAAGACGGGGAGATATATTTGCTTTACAGAGCAGAAGATATTATAGGAAAATTAGCCGGAACTTCCCGTATTGGTTTGGCTGTGAGCAAAGATGGATATACTTTCAATCGATATCCCAAACCGGTTTTATATCCCGATAACGATATTTATAATGAGTATGAATGGGAAGGCGGTTGCGAAGATCCTCGTATTGTGCAAGATGAAAGAGGAACCTATTATATGACATATACTGCATGGAATGGAGATAAAACCAGGCTTTTTGTTGCTTCATCCAAAGATCTCGTTAATTGGACAAAACATGGATCTGCTTTTAGTAAAGCATACAATGGTAAATATTTTAGTGTATTTACTAAATCAGGAGCTATAGTATGCAAACTTGTGGGAGACCTTTTTGTCGCTACTAAAATTAATGGAAAATACTGGATGTATTTTGGAGACACTAATATTTATCTGGCTTATTCCGATGATCTGATTAATTGGACCCCCGTCGAAAAAATCAAAGAAGAAACTTCAGATACGATTGACAACAAATATGGCAAAGCCAGTCTTCTTGCCGCTCTTCAACCAAGAAATGGTAAATTCGACAGCGATTTAGTTGAACCAGGTCCTTTCGCAATGATTACTGAAAAAGGTATTTTGCTCATTTACAACAGTAAAAACAGTAAAGAAAATGGAGACACTACACTGCCTGTTGGAACTTATGCAGCCGGACAAGCATTATTTGATATAAATAATCCGGAAAAATTGATTAACCGCACTCAAGACTATTTTATGAAACCAGATAAATCCTATGAAATTACCGGTCAGATTAATAATGTTTGTTTCGTTGAAGGCTTGGTGCATTATAATGAAAAGTGGTTTCTTTATTACGGAACTGCTGATTCGAAAATTGCTGTTGCAGTATTTAATCCTCAAAATAATTAAAAATAATATTAAAATAAATTTAGCTTTATGAAACTTTGTAAATTTCATGTATTAGTATTCGGATTTTCATTTCTATTATTGATGAATATATCATTTCGATCTGCTGTAGCACAAGAATTAGCCAATTCTCCCTGGCATATCACAGTTACCGATACATCTAATTATGTTGGAATTGCTCTTGCTAACGGGCGTATAGGAATTTTACCTTCAATGAAACCTTTTAAGGTTAGCTCCATTATTTTAAATAATGTTTTTGATAAAGGATCAGAACAGGGAGTTAGCAGAATGTTGAAAGGTCTCAATTTTGCAAATATTGACATTACAATTGACGGGGTTAAAATAGATGAAACAAATATCTCCAACTGGAAACAAGTACTTAATTTGAAAGAAGCCTCTTTAACTACGACTTTTGATTTTATGAAAAAAGCTAAAATTTCTTATACAATCTATGCTTTACGGGGTATGCCTTATGCGGGTAATATGGAAGTTAACATAAAATCTTTAGAAGATATTTCGCTTAAGGTAGCCGGTAAAATTCTTTGTCCTGCTGAATATAAAAATCCGGTTAATACTTTCAAAATTTTAAAGGATCTGGAAAACAGGATGCCATTGCTGCAAACCACATCTGAAAGTCCTTTTGGAAAATACACTCTGGCATCTACTGCTTCATTTATTTTTAAGGAAAAATGCCCTGATTTACATCATAATATAATATCGGAATATGATAATGAACTGACTTTTGATAAAAAGTTGGGAAAAGGCGAAAGCTACAGTTTTGGTTGGGCAGGTGCAGTTTGCACAACCCGTAATTTTGATGATCCTTTAAGTGAATCAGCAAGAATGGTAATTTTTATTATGTTGGGAAATGAAGATGTCGTAATTGCCAAGCACAAAAAATTATGGTCAACCTTATGGGAAGGAGATATTGAGATTGAAGGAGATATTCAGTCGCAACACGATGTCAGACTTGCTTTATACAATCTGTATTCATTTTCCGATGCTAATACAAACCTGAGTATTCCTCCTATGGGTTTATCATCTCAAGGTTATAACGGTCATGTATTTTGGGATACCGAATTATGGATGTATCCTCCTTTGCTGGTATTAAATCAGGATATTGCACTTTCATTGCTGAATTACCGATCTGACCGCCTCGAAAAAGCCAAACAAAAAGCATCTTATTTTGGTTACAAGGGAGCTATGTTTCCTTGGGAATCGGATGATACCGGAGAAGAAGCTTGTCCGGTTTGGGCACTTACCGGGACTTTTCAACATCATATTACTTCTGATGTCGGTATCGCTTTCTGGAATTATTACAGAATAACTCATGATAAACAGTGGTTAAAAGAAAAAGGTTATCCGCTTTTAAAAGAAGTAGCAGATTTTTGGGTTAGCAGGGCTACAAAAAATGATGATGGCAGTTATTCCATCAATAATGTAATAGGAGCCAATGAATTTGCACAAAACATTGATGATAACGCTTTTACAAACGGATCTGCTCTTTCTGCTTTGAAATATACTACACAAGCAGCAAAAGAATTAAACATAATTCCAAATCCCATTTGGTTGGAAGTGGCTAAAAAAATCAAATTTTATTATTTCCCTGATGGAGTTATGAAAGAAAATTCTACTTACAATGGCGAAACCATCAAACAGGCAGATGTTAATCTATTAGCTTATCCTTTACAAGTGGTTCAGGATAAAGAACAAATTATCAAAGACCTTGAATATTACGAACAAAAAATATCAGAAGATGGACCTGCTATGGGATATTCTGTTCTTTCAGTATTACATTCTCGTTTGGGAAACAAAAAGAAAGCTTTTGAATTATTTAAACAAGCTTATATACCGAATATGAGGCCACCTTTCGGAGCTCTTTCCGAATCAGCATTTAGTAATAATCCCTATTTTGCTACCGGTGCAGGCGGAATGCTTCAGGCTGTAATATTTGGATTCGGTGGTTTACATATCACCGATAAGGGAGTAGTACAAGAAGAACCCTGTTTGCCAAAACAGTGGAAAAGCTTGACTATTAAAGGAGTTGGTCCTGATAAAAAAACATTTTATATAACTAATTAGTGCTTGTCCATAAAGTCAATTATATTGATAAGATTTTAGATTTATGATTTAAAATTTTAGATTTAAATGTATAGAATCCGCTAATATCAACAAATTTTTAAATTTTAAATCTGAATTCTAAAATCTTAAATTGTTAAAACAAGACTTTATGGACAGACACTAATTAATAATGGTAATAAAAAAGTAGTGTCGGTCCATAAATTATAAATAATACGTTATGACAGATTTAATATTAGTATTAGCATTTGTAATTTACAGTATTAGTGTTGGGTTTTTTGCAAAATCAAAAGCCTCCAAAAGTCTTACAGAGTATTTTCTGGCAGGAAGAAGTATTAAAGGTTGGAAGTCAGGGGTAAGTATAGCTGCCACGCAATATGCTGCCGATACCCCTCTACTTGTTACCGGATTGGTTGCCACCGGAGGAATATTTATGTTATGGCGCTTATGGATTTACGGAATAAGCTTTCTATTTATTGGTTTTGTACTATCAAAATCATGGTGGAGGTCGGGAATTCTCACCGATGCAGAATTAGTAGAAGTCAGATATAGCGGAAAAGCCGCAATTTGGTTACGCGGAGTGAAGGCATTATTTTATGGCGTAATCATAAACAGTAGTGTCTTAGCAATGGTTCTACTTGCTGCCACAAGAATCTCAGAAGTGTTTTTAGTTTGGGACCAGTGGTTACCTTCTAATTTATATAATACTATTTTACAATGGGTTACCAATTTTGGAATTAATTTTTCAGCGGGTGCAGTAACCGGAGATATTTGGATAGCGTCCACCAATAATATAATTAGTATGGTTCTCATTATTGCCTTTGTTACTTTGTATTCAACAACCGGTGGATTAAGGAGTATTATTCAAACCGACGTAGTACAATTTTTCATTGCTATGGTTGCAACTCTTTTGTTTGCTATTTTTATTGTGCGGGATGCAGGTGGATTAAGCAATATGCTTGATCAATTAGTTTCGTTGTATGGGGAGGCAAGAGCCAATCAATTTTTATCCTTTATGCCTACGGGTGGGGAACTGGTATTTCCGTTTTTGGTAATTATTAGTTTACAGTGGCTATTTCAGATGAATAGTGATGGTACAGGATATATTGCGCAACGTTTAATGGCAAGTAAATCCGTAAATGAAGCCCGAAAAGCCGGTTTGATATTTTCTATTTTGCAAATTTTTGTTAGGAGTCTTTTATGGTTGCCTATAATTATTGGTGTTTTAATATTATATCCATTTGACCCGGCTACTCCTATAGATACAGCTTTTACGGCTCAACGTGAAATGACTTTTGTTATTGGGATGAAGGATGTTTTACCTAACGGAGTTCGTGGTTTGATGCTTTTAGGAATGTTGGCTGCTTTATCATCAACTATAAGCACACTTCTTTCATGGGGTGCAAGTTATTGGAGTAACGATATTTACAAACGAATAATCAACGAAGCATGGTTGAAAAGAAAACCTAAGCACTCGGAACAGATTCTCGTTGCCAGAACTTCTAATTTTATTGTATTGTTTTTTGCTTTGATAATTATGGGATACATGGGATCAATTCAAGCTGCATGGTATCTTACATTACTGTTTGGTGCAGCCGTTGGATCGGTGTTAATATTGCGATGGTTATGGGAAAGGATAAATATTTATTCCGAAATTGCAGCCATAGGCTCTTCCCTAATAATTGCCCCGATTATTCTTTATACAGTAGATCAAGAGTGGCTTAAATTACTTATTATGTCGGTTTCATCCACTATAATAGTAATCGTGGTAACTTATTTAACACCACCAACAAATCAAAAAGTATTAGCAGGTTTTTATAAACGAGTGTCTCCTTCGGGATACTGGAAAAAAACAGCACAACAAATTGGAGATAATCCGAAGAAACCTGTGTTGGAGTTTTGGGGAAACATGAAAATTGTTGCATTGTCTGCCATAACAATCTTTTCACTCTTAGTTGGCATATCTAAATTATTATTTCCACAAACAAATCAAAGTATTTATTTCCCAATTGCTTTGATCATAATCGGTTTGGCAGCTTTCCCCTTTTGGTGGAAAAAAGCATGGTAAAGAATACTTTTTCAGCATTGAACACAGTTTTTCGTTAATATAAAAATTAAAAAAAATGACAAAAAAAGGAACATACAACAAAAATCTGGTGGTTATCATCGCCGCCATTGCTGCTACAGGTGGTTTATTATTTGGTTTTGACACAGGAGTTATTTCCGGAGCGATTCCATTTTTTCAACAGGATTTTCAACTCAGCAACAGCATGGTTGAAAATATCACTACCGCCGGTTTAGTTGGGGCTGTTATTGGTGCCATGCTAACAGGAAGATTATCTGATATTTTCGGAAGAAAAAAAACAATTCTTGTTGCTGCCATTATTTTTGTTCTCGGTGCCATCTGGTCAGGATGGGCACCAACCGAACATGATTTATTGTATTCCCGTCTGTTTATTGGCTTGGCCATCGGTATTTCATCCTTTTCAGTACCCTTGTATATTGCTGAAATATCGCCCAGCCGAATCAGAGGAAGATTGGTATCGCTTTTTCAACTACTGATTACTATTGGTATTCTTGTGTCATATCTCAGCGATTTAGCTTTTGCCGACAATAACAATGTTGAGTCGTGGCGTCCCATGTTTTATGTCGGAGTTATTCCCGGTTTAGTTTTATTGATCGGGATGTTTTTTCTACCTGAAACTCCCCGTTGGTTGATGAGCAAAGGCAGGGAAGAAGAAAGTCGTAAGATTTTGAAAAGAATTGAAGAACCGGAATTAGTAGAAGGATCCATTCTTCGGATGAAAGAAGAAATTGAAAAACAGAAACACCGCCCAAATTTCAGGGAAGTGTTTAAGCCCTGGCTTAGAAATGCATTGATCATTGCTGTGGGAATAATGTTCTTTCAGCAATTTGTAGGCATTAATACGGTAATCTATTATAGCCCGAAAATATTTATGATTGTAGGCTTTGAAGGTGCCAAAGCCGGGATTTGGGGTGCTGTAAGTGTGGGGGTGGTTAATGTATTATTTACCATTCTTTCCTTATTTATGATTGATAAATTAGGCAGACGAAAACTGTATTTTATTGGATTGAGCGGTATTGTTTTTTCTCTCTTAGCTTTGGGCTTGGTTTTCGCATTTCACACAAGCCTTGGCGATATGGGAAAATGGTTTGCCATCGTTTTTGTATGGATTTACATTGCCTTCTTTGCCATTAGCCTTGGTCCTTTGGGATGGCTTATTATTTCCGAAGTTTTTCCATTACGCGTAAGGGGTATCGGATCATCCATCGGTTCTTTGTCTAATTGGTTGTTTAACGGAGTAGTAGCTTTTACTTTTTTTAAAATCGTTAAATTGTTTACCGCCTCAGGTAAGGGAATTATTACCCAAGAAAATTTGTATGATGCAGCAACCAACAGTTTTAGTGTGCAGACTATTGATAACGGTAATCCTGCCGGAGCTTTTTGGTTTTACGCCGTCATTGGTATTTTAGGTCTTATTTGGGGATATTTTTATCTTCCGGAAACCAAAGGCATTTCGCTCGAAAAAATTGAGGAGCATTGGCGTAAGGGGAAAAAACCCAGGGATTTGAAGAAATAGAATTAATAAAAAAGCCCGCAATTTGCGGGCTTTTTTTTCAACTACAATTCCTTAATTTTTATATTCCTGAACCACACATTATCACCATGATCCTGAAGACCAATATAACCATTTTCGGCTGTATTTATAAAATCTTCCCAGTCTTTAAATTTGCTGTTGGCACACATATCTTTCCAGTCCTGTGTCCAGAGATGATATTCAACAACATTTTCGCCATTCATAGTATGAACAACAGTTCCGTTATAAACAAGAATATTTATTTTATTCCACTCCCCTGCGGGCTTTGCATTTTGTGGAACAGCAGGAATCAAATCATATAATGCCCCTGCCTGACGATTTCCATCTTTCCCAAGTTTTGCATCAGGATGTTTTGCGTTATCTAAAATCTGCATTTCGGGAGATGATTTCCAGATAGGAATACCTTCAGTTTCGCGGGCGAGATAAAATATTCCGCTATTTCCGCCTTCCGAGACTTTCCATTCGAGAGATAATTCAAAATTTTTATATTTCTTGTCAATGATGATGTCTCCACCACCACCGGCTTCTCCTTTACCTGAAGACAAACATTGAATTGTCCCGTTTTCTATCACCCATCCTTTTTCAGGGAAACTATCTTTATTATATCCTCTGAAATTATTTGATGTTTTACCATCAAAAATTAAAACCCAACCTTCGTCAATTTCTTGTTGAGTTAGTGTGTTGATTTCTTGTTTCACAATATCCTTTTTAACATTTGCATTTTCTTCTTTATTATCGGTTTTTGGATTACATGATAGCATTATCAATCCCATCATGATAAATGAAACCATTTTAAAAATATTTTTTTTCATAA
>JAIORY010000263.1 GCA_021107915.1 Bacteroidales bacterium
GTTGTTTTTTTCTTTTCTTTATCAAGAGGTAATATTGCTCCTGTCGGGCATACTTCTCCGCAAACCGTGCATTCAAAATTACAATATTCGTTATAAAAATCCATACGCGGTTGCATCATCCCGCCAAGGCCATATTCCAAAAACGAAGCTTGTAAAACCTGAGTAGGACAAGCACTTATACACAAATGACAAGCAGTACAAAGTTTTGTAAAATGTTCAAAACTAACCGAGCCGGGTGGAGTAACCGGGTGATTTTTTTGCTCGGGGTTTTGTGTCAGTTTTAGATTTTGAAGATCATTTTTATTGATTGGAAAAGCTGAAACACCCAAAGTTAACATCATTGAGTTTTTCAGGAATTTTCTTTTATGAAGATCCGGCTTCTTCTCATCCTCTTTTTTGCTTCCTTTTTGTGATGAAAAGGAAAAATTTATTCCATTGGAAGGGTAGGGGATAAGACAATTCAGACATCCCACACATTCCGAAAAATTAACCTTTTGTTCTTTAATATCAATACATCCGGCTTTACAACTAATAACACATTTTTGACAAGAATTGCAAAGGTCTTTATTAATAATTATCTTGAAAAAGGAAAACTTTGAAACTAACCCAAGTATTGCTCCGACAGGACAAATAGTATTACAAAATAATCGTCCTTTTTTTAGAGACATCAAAACAATAACTCCTAAAAAGAAAACAGAATAAAAAAAAGCAGGCAAATTAAAAGAGCGATAATGAACAGGATAGAAATAATAACTATCAACTTTTTGTAAACTCAAAGCAATAAAATTATTTAAACCAATATAAACAGGTCGGAAAAGATTTGTAGATATCTTGCCAAAATTACTGAAAGGATCAAGCAAATTGATCAGTAAAATACTTCCCGAAAAAAAAGCAATAATCGTAACGGCAAGAATTGAGTACCTCAGCCAATTATAAGTTCTGGTTTTTGTAAATTTTTTGGTGATCTTAAATTTCTTTGAAAAAAAAATAATTATATCCTGAAGTGTTCCAAGAGGACAAATTGTTGAGCAATAAATTCTTCCGAAAAATAAGGTTAAAATAAGCACAAAAATAAATCCGGCGGCAGCTAATCCGCTAATGCTGACAAATTTTAAAAGTGATGGAATAAATTGAAGATATAAAACCGAATCGTAAAATTTCTCCGGCAACAATCCTGTAATATCTAAAAAAAGACCGATTGTCAGGAAAAAGAAAATCAGAGAAATTATAACACGGATTTTTTTCAGAATAATAAATTTCCTCATCGGAATTACATTTTTATCCTGTCGATATTTAATTTAGTCAGATCCATATTTCCCACTCCGATATTATGAGCAATTTGTATATGTCCGATATCTTCCGGTTCGTGTCCGAATATTTTTGCAGCAGCAGCATCGGCAGCAACCAAATCAACAGAAATTATCATAGATTTAAGATCAACCACATCTTCTACGGAAACCCCACGCGGACCATTTACTTTCATAACCTTAGAAGCATCAACAATAGTAAGGTCGGGTTTAAATTTTGCTGCAAAATCGGCAATACATTGATTAAGATCGTTTTTATGCCAAAATCCTCTGTCCCACACAATGCCCATCAGGTTTTTCATCGCAATTGTCAACTTTGTTGAGCTATGACTTTTAAGAACCGGAACATTAATAAAAACGTCCGAATCCAATATCAGTTCATGAACTTTGGGATTTTTTAGTTTTTCTGCTTCGGGTATCTCAATCGTATGATATTGACTTTCGATATTTCCCGGAACTACTTTAGCACCTGCATCTTTTGCTTCTTTTTCGATTCCGCTGTTTTGATAACATTTATTCCATTTGTCGCAAGTATTGTCAAAAACATAAACTTCTTTTGCACCGGCTTCAAAGCAATGTTTAACAACTCTACCGACAAGTTTTGGATTTGTGTTGGCAGCTCTTTCGGGTATTGCATCCCAACCAATATTTGGTTTGACAACAACCGTTTGCCCGGGAGAAACAAAATTTTTCATTCCTCCGAGAGATTTTATTCCCGTCTCAAACATTTCATCTGCTTCACCACCTCGTATTGCAACAAGGTCAAAAGCATCGCCTTGTGGAAAATTATTCCCGCCAAGAAGATCGAAATATTTACTGAATGTTAATGCTGAGCCGACAACTGCTCCGGCACCAATACTTTTTATAATAAATTCCCTGCGTTTCATAAGATTTGGATTTTTAGAATATTTCAAAAATACAAAAAAACTATAATTAGTGTCTGTTTATAAAGGTACGTTTTAACAATTTATGATTTTAGAATTAAGATTTAAAATTTGAGCCTACTCCAAAATGTAAAAAATAAAATTGCCACAAAAACACCAAAACACGAAAATCCACAAAACAAAGAATATCAATAAATTGATTTTAGCGAAATTTAGTGACTTTGTGTTTTAGTGGCTAAAAACACTTTTCGTAGTGGTTTCATTATTCCATCATTTCAATTCCATCATTTTCAAAAATTATCATCAATTGAACAACAAACTAAATAATTACAAGATGTCTATTTCTCACTCATTTCTAATTCAACCTCAACAGATATTTCGGCTTTTATTGGTTCCGGTCTTTTGCTTACAATAGTCATTTCATCAATCAGGTTTTTAGCTCCGGCAAGTTTATCAATCACAAGCAAAACATAACGAATATCAACATTGATAGTTCTTTGCAATTCCGGTTCAAAAGCAATATCGCCACTCATAGCTTCCCAGTTTCCATCAAAAGCCAATCCGATAAGTTCGCCATTGCCGTTAATAACAGGGCTTCCGGAATTACCTCCGGTAATATCATGATCAGTCAAAAAACAAACTTTCATTTCATCACCTTCGCCATATTTTCCGTAATCTTTGTCTTTATAAATTTCTTTTAATTTTTCGGGAACTATAAACTCAAATGTTGACGGGTCTTCTTTTTCCATTATGCCTTTTAATGTTGTGAAATAGTTGTAATGAACAGCATCGGCAGGGTAATAATCCTGAACGGTTCCGTAAGACAAGCGCATGGTGAAATTTGCATCAGGATAAAAGGTTTTATCCGGTTGCATCTCAATTAATCCGGCTACAAACAATCTATTTCCTTTGTCGAGTAAAGCTTGTGATTCACTACTTTTTTTGTATGATTTTTTATAAACCTCAAAAAATGCCTTAACAGCTTTAGTAGCCGGATCTTTTTCAATTTTTTTGGCTTTTGGATTCTCAAGAAATTCATAAACATTTTCTTTGCTTACAAAAATTGATTTTTTGAAGAATTTCTCAGCATATTTATCAAAATCGCCATTATATTTATTTGCTAATTCTAAAAGAAATGCAGGTTGTTGATCAAGAGGAACATTTTCGTAATACATCTTAAACATTTCTGCAAGTAATTTTTTATCAATAGGAGCATAATAATCTTTAAAATATTTATCAGTAGTTTCCTTTAAAGATTCTATGATTTCTGTAATTTTTTCTTCATCCTGTTTTTTCTCATTCAGTGCTTTAAGCAATCCGTTAAACTTTCTGGAAAACCCAAGTACTTCAGGACCTCTGTAAACAGCTTCGATAAAATACTTGTCCGAGAGATTGTACTCACCAATTATTTCATACGCTTCAGCAATATTGGGGAGGGCTTCACCATATTTTTCTTTTCTTACGGGATCAGCATTTACCCAGTCTGTGAATTTATTTTCGATAGATAATTTTTTATCATAAACTTTAAGTCTTTTTAATCCTTTGGTTTGTCCGATAAAATATTTCCAATAATTTGATGTTCTGGCATATTTTGATGCATACTGTAATC
The DNA here is from genome assembly GCA_021107915.1 of Bacteroidales bacterium. Taxonomy (GTDB): domain Bacteria; phylum Bacteroidota; class Bacteroidia; order Bacteroidales; family JAIORY01; genus JAIORY01. Next base: position 3,801 of record JAIORY010000263.1, read on the forward strand.
TAACAGCTTTATCGGCATTCATAAATTCTTTCATAACATCTAATTTCTTCGCACGAATATTTACAATAGTCATATTAGATTCGTCAACTGCAAGTTTTACTCCGTGAGAAGTTAAATAACGATCAGTTCCTCCCGGGTAACCCAGAATCATTGAAAAGTCACCTTTTTTTACACCTGCTGTTGAAACAGGAAGATGATGTTTTGCTTTGATTGGCACATTTTCTTCTGCATATTCTGCGGGCGAACCATCGGGTGCACAATAAACTCTGAACATTGAAAAATCGCCGGTATGGCGAGGCCACATCCAGTTGTCGGTATCCGAACCAAATTTCCCGATAGCTTCGGGTGGTGCTCCAACAAAACGAATGTCTTTATAAGTTTCATAAACAAAAGTGTAATATTCATTTCCATTGAAAAAGCTTTTTACCGAAATCTGGTAATCATTACCTTCTTCGGCTGCTTCGATAATTCCGGCAATATTTTCCTTGATTTTTTCATTTCTTTGCTCTTCTGTCATATCAGCAGTAACACTATCCAAAACTTGCTTGGTTGCAGCTTCGATTTTTATCAGAAACTTAACAGACAATCCTTCGATAGGAATTTCTTCTTTTTTGTTCATTGCCCAAAATCCATTTGTAAGCAGGTCATTTTCAACAGTACTTACCGATTGAATAGAACCATATCCACAATGATGATTTGTTAGAAGCAGTCCTTCGGGAGAAATTATCTCACCAGTACAACCACGACCAAAGATTACAATTGCATCTTTTAAACTTGAATTATTTACACTATAAATTTCTTCGGGAGTAAGGTTTAGTCCCATTTTTTGCATATCAACATAATTTAAACGTTCAACAAGCATAGGTATCCACATACCTTCATCGGCTTTTACGGCAGGGCGCAGACAAAATAATATTGCTGCAAAAACAATAATTAATTTTTTCATGATTTAATATTTAATTTTTATTTTAATATATTTTCGGTTGCTTATTTTATTTAAATTCAAGATATAGAAATTGGAAACTTGAAATTAGAAATTTGGTTTTCTTTCTAATTTCAAGTTTTTAATTTCCAATTTCATTAAATGTATTTCTCTCCTTTTTCAGATTTTACATCATTTACAATTTGGCGAATATTTTGTTCATCTGCTTTTTTACAGATCAAAAGAATTTCTTCATTTTCAACAACAATATAATCTTCAAGTCCCTGAATAACTGCAAGCTTATCCTTTGGCATATTAATAACATTGCTTTTTGAATTATACAACATTACATTTTTACCGATAACAGCATTTTCGTTTTCATCTTTTTTCATGAGAGTAAATAATGAACCCCAGGTACCAAGATCAGACCATCCGAATTCGGAAGCTAAAACCTGAACATTATTTGCTTTTTCCATTATTCCGTAATCAATAGAAATATTCTTACAAACAGAATATGCTTTTTCAATAAAAGGAATTTCATCGGGTGTATTATATTTTGATATTCCTTCTTTAAAAATATCATTTACCTCTGGTAAATAATTATCAAATGCACTTAATATACTTTTCAGCGACCAGATAAAAATTCCCGAATTCCAAAGAAAATCTCCACTTTCGAGAAAAGATTTAGCAATTTCAAGATTTGGTTTTTCGGTAAAAGTTTTTACTTTTCTTATCCTTAAATCATCTTGGTATGGTTGAGCTTCGTTAAACTGAATATATCCATAACCGGTATCGGGGCGACTGGGAGTTATTCCCAGAGTAAGCAACCAATCATTTTTAGTAACAGCTTCCAAAGCAGAATTTATTACTTCCACAAAAATATCTTCTTTAAGAATTATGTGATCGGAAGGAGCAACAACGATTTTTGCTTCAGGATTTTTATCTAATATTTTATAATTGGCATAGGCAATACATGGAGCTGTATTTCTTAGAGAAGGTTCACCAAGAACCTGTTCATCATTAATATCGGGAAGTTGGATTCTTACAAGATCACGATAAATTTCGTTTGTTACAATATAAATATTTTCTTCGGGACAGATTTTTTTAAACCTGTTGAATGTTTGCTGAAGTAAAGTTTCTCCAGTTCCGAGAATATCAAGAAATTGTTTTGGATGTGCTTTTTTGCTCATTGGCCAGAATCGTGATCCAACACCACCGGCCATAATTACACAATAACGATCGTTATTCATATTTTGAGTATTTTATGATTCTGTAAATAAAAAGACAAAGGTATAAAACTAAATAATATTAACGGTAATCACAAATGATAATAGAAATAATAAATAGTAATTTTATAATCGTAAATTGAATACAACTTTTACAATGCTTTTTACGTCTGATAATTGACAACAATGGACATTACTGAAAAGGAACTCATAAGGCTTTGCAAACGCAAGAATGCTTTAGCCCAGAAGTTGCTGTATAATACCTATCACAGCAGTTTATTGGGTATTTGTTTGCGCTATGGAAAAAGCAAAGCCGAAGCTGAGGATATATTACAAATGGGCATGATAAGGATTTTTAAAGATATTGGTTCTTATTCAGGAAAAGGTTCGTTTGAAGGCTGGATGAAACGTATAATGGTAAATACAGCCGTTGATAATTTCAGGAAAAATAATAAGTTTTATTATCATCATGATATTGATGAAATTAACGATGAACCCTATTTTGTTTCGGATATTCCTGATGACCTTGAAGTTAAGGATATTCTAAACACTGTTCAACAATTGCCAATCGGTTATCGAATGGTTTTTAACCTTTATGCAATTGAAGGTTATACTCATAAAGAGATTTCCGGAAAACTTGGTATTTCGGAGAATACTTCAAAAACACAGTTATTAAAAGCCAGAAAAAGCTTAAGAAAAAAACTGTTGATATTAAACAAAATACCCTCTCATCAAATAAAAGTTAAAAATGAAGGATAAACCAAAAAACATAGACGAGTTTTACAAAAGCAAACTGGAAAACTATAAGGAGGAAGCAGGAAAGAATGTTTGGGAAAATATGCGCCTAACATTATTTTGGATACGCCACAAATGGGTAATAGGTCTTAGTTCCATTGTACTGTTACTGGGTTGGGGCTCAATAATTTGTATGAACATATTTAGCAGTTCTGAACCAGCAACTAATAATTATCCTCCGAATTACAGTAAACCTGAAATTGTTTTGACAAATAATTATGAAGAAAAAAATGTTGCGCAAGATGAAGAAAAAGATTCTTCAGAAGCACAAGATGAGTCCATAGCTTACAGACAATTATCAAACAATATTGATGCTCCTGATTTTGTCCCCAAAACAAATATTATTGAAATACAAAACGAAAATACTGAACCAACCGGCTTTAAACTAAATAACCAAAACACTACAATTTTGAATGAAAATATACCATTATTGAAAATGTACAGCAAAAAGTACAACAAAAATATTGCTGTGGAAACTGATAGTTGTTTGTTAGACTTTAACCGTCATAAAGACGTTTTATCACAAGTATTAAGAAACCAGAGATTTTCAGTCAATGTTTTTGCAGGAACTGCTTTTTCAAAATCTGATATTTCAGGATATAACCCAGAATATTTGGCATTTAGAAATTCAAATGAATCTGACAAACCGGGTTGGTCATTGGGAGTTGATATGAGACTTCACATAAAAAACTGGATAATTAGCAGCGGGCTGGTTTATTCGGTTTATCGTCAGTCCCGTTCATACAAACACAGTTATCAGGAATATTCCCCTGAAAACAGTTTTTATCAATACGATACAACCTGGGTTTGGATTTTCGACCCGCCTAATTACGGAATACCAATGATAACAGATATCGACAGCAGTTGGGTAAAAACTTATAATAACATTACCATCGACAATTCAGGAATAAACCAATTGAAATATTTTGAAATTCCGTTGTTGGTTGGATACAGATTTAACTCGAATATGTTTGCGCTGGAAATAAATACAGGTTTTTCAGCAGGTTTTTTGGTTTATTCAAAAATTAAAGTACCAGAATTTACCAATAATGACGATATTGTAACAGCACAACAAATGAATCATACAATGTTCAACTTTATTACAAACGCCTACCTTTATTATTATTTCGACAGTAAAACCAGTTTATTTGTGTCACCCTATTTTAAGCAAAACCTACAATCTATTTTCAACAAAAGTTATCCTGTGAAACAGCAATATAAAACTTATGGTGTAAATTTTGGTGTAAGTTTCCGGTTTTAGTAACTTTGATTTTTAATAAATAATAATGTTACTATAAAACGTGAAGTCTTTTACAATCATAGTGATAATTCTTTTTTTGACTGTAATCAGTTTCAGTCAGGAAAGAGCTATGGTTTGGTATTTTGGCGATCATTCAGGAATAGATTTCAAAAGTGGGGAGCCACAAGTTTTGGTTGATGGAGTATTAAAAGCTGAGGCAGGTTGTGCATGCATTTGCGATGAAAACGGGAATATCCTGTTTTACACTAATGGAAAAAAAGTCTGGAACAGAAATCACCAAATTATGACAAATGGCGATAGTCTTAACGGAAGCCAACTTGTAAATCAAAACAGCGTGATTGTCCCAAAACCTTTGTCTGACTCTATTTATTATTTATTTACATTAAATGATTATGATACTTTACGGGGCTTCAATTACTCGGTAATTAATATGAATTTAGAAGAAGGTTTGGGTAAACTGGTGGAAAAAAACATTCCAATTTCGATAAACATTCTTGAGAAGATTGCTGCTGTTGAACATTGTAATGGGCAGGATCACTGGATAATTACTCATGGATACGACAACGATTTTTATTCTTATCTCGTTACAGATGAAGAAGCAATATCTGATACAGTTAAAAGCAATGTTGGCACAGAACCAAAGGCGGATATTGGCTATTTGAAAGTTTCGCCTGCTGCAAATAAAATTGTGATGCCGGTAAACAATGTTGATATTTTGGCTGAAGTATTCAATTTTAATAATCGCACAGGAGAGATAAGTAATCCTGTTAAGGTAATTGCAAAACATGAAAATACTTACTGCTATGGAGTTGAGTTTTCACCCAATGGAAATTTACTTTACATAAGTACAGGGGGTAAAAGTTATGATATATGGCAATATGATTTACGACTGCAAAATGAAGAACTGTTTAACAGTTCGTCAATTCATATTGCAAGCGGGAACAATTTTGCAATGCAACTTGCACCAAACGATAGAATTTATATTGCTTGTGAAAATCGACCTTACCTTAATGCCATTAACAAACCCAATCAACTTGGTGAAGAATGTGAATACCAAACCGAAGCTGTAAAATTTACACAAAGCTCTTCATTGATGGGCTTGCCAAATTTTATGCAATCGTGGTTTTACAAACCATCATTTGATTTTAAAAACACATGCTTCCAAGATTCCACGCTCTTTATTTTTTATCAGTATGAAAACACCGATTCGTTAATATGGGATTTTGGTGATGTTTCTAAAAACCGCTCTTTAACGGACGATATATTTTCTGTTTTCCACAAATATGAAGAAACAGGTTTGTACAATGTTGAGTTAGAAATATATCACTGCGGTATTATTGATACGATAACAAAACAATTGGAGATATTTCCTTATCCTGTATCAACCCTGATTTCTGATACAGTGATATGCAATAATTGTTCGCTGGTACTTGATGCGGGTAGCGGTTTCGATTCCTATCACTGGAATAATGGTGGGGAAAACAGGTTTTCAACTGTTTACAATAGTGGGACATATTTTGTTGAAGTTGAAAAAAATGGCTGTTGTATAACAGATACAGTTGTTGTTAGAAATATTAAAACAATTATTGAACTACCCAATGCTTTTACACCCAATGGCGATGGACTAAATGATGTGTTTAGGGCTATTAACACCAACAATGTAGTTGATTTTAGTATGTGGATACATAACCGCCGAGGCATGATTGTTTATCAAAGCAATGATGTGTTTGAAGGCTGGGATGGAAAACATCTGGGACGACCCTGTAACCAAGAAACATTTGTTTGGAATATTACTTTCAGTTATTATAATGAAATGGGGATGCTAATTAAAGAAGTCAAAAAGGGACTTGTAACTTTGATAAGGTAATTTAGAAAGTCATTCGTATGGATAACTCTAAACAGTTCATTTGTATTATTCAGGCAACTTAATTACCCATGTTTACGTCTTGTATTTGAAAGGCCTTTTTTTATTCACGGAATAATAACACTAATTTAAAAACTACAATTATGAAACAATTTTTACTTCTTTTTATCGCACTCGTTATTAGCGGCAGTTTGTTGTCACAAAATGTCCCTGTCGCTGTTGACGATTATGTTGATGTTAGCCTGGGTGATTTAGTAACTGTTAATGTAATCGAAAACGATTATCACCCTGACAGTTTATCTTTTTGGGTAAATAATGGTTATGGAGCAGTTTCTTTTACTGACAGTACAATTACATATAATATAAATTATGAATTATACTATTCCAATACCGATACAATTGAATTTTGCTATACTATCATGGATGAAAACGGAAATTCTGGTATTGAATCCATCGGACGCGTTTTTTTAAATATTAAGAACAATAATTATTACGATTTTCTTGATCATAACAACATTAGGGCAAAAGTTCAGGCAAGCGGTCTTCAGTTCTGGAATGGTCCGGGAGGGAATTATGTATTTGAATTTCCAAAGGGAAGTGGAAAAAACACAGTTTTTAGTTCATCTTTATGGGTTGGTGGAAATGATGGATCGGGAACGTTAAAGCTGGCAGCAGAGCGTTATCGTCAAATTGGTTTGGATTATTGGACAGGACCTTTAAGTATAGACGGCAATAACTTAAGCATGGATACTTCTACGGTTATCAAATGGCAAAATGTTTGGAAACTAACCAAAGAAGAAGTGATCTATCATAAACTTCATTGGTGGGAAACAGCTTATGAACCTATTGAAAATATTGCTACATGGCCTGCTCATGGTGATATAGAATTAAATCAGGCAGAATATCTTGCTCCGTTTATTGATGTTGATGGTGACAGTATCTACAATCCAATGGCAGGTGATTACCCGCTTATTAGAGGCGACCAGTGCATTTATTTTATAATTAATGATTTACGGCAACACACCGAAACCGGAGGAGATGCTCTTGGTCTTGAAATTCATGGAATGGCTTATGAATTTTTTGATCAGGAAACCGAACCAATGAACAATGCTGTATTTTATAGTTATAAAATATTTAACAGATCATCAAATACTTATTATGATACATATATTGGACTATTTACTGATATTGATCTTGGTGATGCATGGGATGATTATATTGGTTGTGATGTAGCAAGGGGTACATATTATTGTTATAATGGGGATTCAATTGATGGAAACGGAAGTGGAGAACCATATGCTTATGGAGATTTTATACCTGCACAGGGAATTGTTACACTTGGTGGCCCGCTTATGGATGCAAACGGTGAAGACGATCCTTCAGGTCAATGTGATGAAAGTATTAATGGTATTGGGTTTGGTGATGGAATAGAAGATAACGAACGTTATGGGATGAATAAGTTTTTGTATATGATAAATTCAGCTGGCGGGCAAGCAGACCCACAAACAGCCGATGAATATTACGGTTATTTAAAAGGAATATGGAAAGATGGTACAGTTATGGAATATGGTGGGAATGGTCATGTAAGTAGTGGTGCTTACGGTCCGGCAGCCAATTTTATGTTTCCCGATTTAACCGATTCTTGTTTCTGGGGAACCGGAGGCGAAGAGCCTTATGGTCCTATTGACTGGACAGAAACTTCGACAGGAAATGAGCCTGGGGACCGTAGGGGACTAAATGTTATGGGACCTTTTACATTTGAACCCGGAAGCATGGAAAGAGTTGATATTGCTTATGTTGCTGCATTCCCTAAAGATGAAATAACAGCAGTTGAAAATCTTATGAACTATATTGACACAATTAGAAACGAATACCATAAAAATCCTACATATTTTGGATATCAATGGTTAGGTATTGAGGATAATAAAATTAAAACTGCTAAAAATAAATTAATTGCTTATCCAAACCCTGTAACTAATAAACTTACATTTATTTATGAAGGTGCTGCTAATAATGCAAGCTATAAATTAAGTGATATAATGGGCAAGATAATTTTTACAGGAAACATAATAAAAGATGAGCCACTTACTATTAATCTAACAAAACTGACCTCCGGCATATATGTTCTTACAGTAATTGACACAAAAAACATATATTCTACAAAAGTGATTAAGAAATAATTGAAGAGTCTGAAAAAATCCTCTAAGAGTATGCTTATACAAGTTTGTTTAAATCCTCCAGATTTTAAAGATCTGGAGGATTTTATTCTTTCACCAAAACAACATTTACAAGAGGATTAACAAGATATGTTTTTTTGTTTGTCATACAAACACATTTATATCGTTTTCTTACTTTTTCCTTTTTCTTAAAAATCCTACCGTTTGGAATTTGAAACACAGAATCAGGTGGAATATTTTCTAAAACAAGTTGCTCGGGATTATCATTATATTTTTGCAAACATCTTGTTAACTCAAGATCTGAACCACTTGTTGCTTTTGCATTTCTTAAATAATTTTTTAGTGCTTTTTCAATATCCTCAGGAAAAATATTCTTATTCAGAAAATTGTTCATTAAATAATAAAATTCTGTTTTCCATTCAATACCGTGGGGTTTAGCTTTTCTTTTGTATTTGTCCCAAACTACAAAATGAGCAATTTCATGAACAAAAGTTATCAAAAACGAATATTTATTCAAATCATGGTTAACAGATATTCTACATGGTTGATTTTTTGTAGCCGGTCTGAAATCTCCCAATTTTGTTGATCGTGATCTTGAAATTCGTAAAAAAATTTTTTTATTAACAATCCAATCAATAATTATATCAATAGTTTTTTCGGGAAGATATTTTATTAAAATCTGTTTATATTGATCCATTTTTACTTTTTATGGTTCTATTACAATCTTAATGGTAACATTATTTTTATTTTCGCATTTAATCATTTTCGCATTTGTCAATATTTTAGAACAGCGGTTGTGTTATTAAGATTTCCCAATTTCAAACTCATAAACCAGAGATGGTTTCTGTGGCTCAACATAGCTCCATTTCGGACATTTATTACATTTTTTTGATTTTCGTTTTTTATACGGATATCTTGATGTTGAACAAGACGAAAAAAATATTAAAACTGAAAAAAATATTATGGAAAACAAAAAGCCGTTTTTTCTCGTTATAATCATGTTATTTATTTGTTGATGATTTTATTGGCAAAAATAATACTATCGCAAAAGTATAAAATTTATAAATTAGCATTAAATTAGCAAAATAATTATTTAAATAAAATGATCAAAAATATTGGTAAATATGTAATTCTGATGCTCGAGACTTTTCGAAGACCCGATAAAGGAACAATATTTCGTAAACAATTAATACGTGAATTCAAACATCTTGGAATAGATTCTTTGGGAATCGTTGCAATTGTTTCTGCTTTTACCGGAGCTGTAGTAGCCATTCAAACTGCATATAATATCGACTCCCCCTTAATACCATTAACAATGGTTGGATTTACAACACGACAGTCTATTATTTTAGAGTTCTCTCCCACTATTATAAGTTTAATACTTGCAGGAAAAATCGGTTCCAGAATTGCTTCAGAGATTGGTACGATGAAGGTTACAGAACAAATTGATGCTTTACGGATTATGGGAGTAAATCCTGCAAATTACTTATTACTTCCCAAAATTACAGCAGCAATGATCGTTAATCCTATTCTTATTATTTTCAGCATTGTAATTGGTTTGTTTGGTGGATGGTTAGCATGCGCAATTACCGGAATGGTTACCCCAACCGATTATGTTATAGGCTTAAGGAGTTGGTTCGAAACATATACAATTTTTTATGCTTTAACTAAAACCATAGTATTTGCTTTTATTATTACTTCCGTTTCCGGATTTATGGGTTATTCCACACAAGGAGGATCATTAGAAGTTGGTAACTCCAGTACAAAAGCTGTGGTTTACAGTAGTATTTTGATTATTCTTTTTAATTTAATTCTAACACAAATGTTACTATCATGATTCAGGCGGTTAACATATCAAAATCTTTCGGCAAAGTGGAAATTCTAAAAGATGTTTCGCTTACTTTCGAAAAAGGAAAAACCAACCTGATCATTGGACAAAGCGGTTCAGGAAAAACAGTTCTAATGAAATGTTTGGTTGGACTATACGATGTTAACAAAGGCAGTGTTGAATACGATGGTAGAAATATCTCGAAAATGCCGTTCAAAGAAAAAAGAAAAATTAGAGAAGAACTTGGTATGTTGTTTCAGGGCGGAGCATTATTCGATTCTTTTAATGTTGAAGAAAATGTTATATTTCCTCTTTCGATGTTTACAAAACAATCTTATGAAGAAAAACTCGAAAGAGTAAACTTATGTCTTAAAAGAGTAAATCTCGAGAATGTAAACAATCTCCTTCCTTCGGAACTTAGTGGTGGTATGATGAAAAGGGTGGCCATTGCCAGAGCAATTTCATTAAACCCAAAATATCTTTTTTGTGATGAACCAAATTCCGGTTTGGATCCGAAAACTTCCAATGTTATTGATGATCTAATTAGTGAGATCACACATGAATTTAACATCACAACAATTATTAATACCCACGATATGAATTCGGTTTTAAATATTGGCGATAATATTGCGTTTTTACACAACGGTAAACTTTGGTGGCAGGGAAATAAAACCGAAATATTGAAGACAGATAATAATGAATTAAACGACTTTGTATTTGCCACAGAATTAACAAAAAGATTGAAATAAA
>JAIORY010000058.1 GCA_021107915.1 Bacteroidales bacterium
CTATTTTTGCAATATCTTTAAATCATAAATAAAATGAAAGCAAATAATTACAAAGAATATTTCAAGCCGTTTATTTCAAGAGAAAACTATATTAATAAGCTGATTCCTTTTATTGATAAGGATATTATTAAAGTGCTAATCGGTCAAAGGCGGGTTGGTAAAAGTTATATGTTGTTTCAAATCATTGAACATATTATACAAAATAATCCTACAGCAAATATTATTTATATCAACAAAGAATTAATTGATTTTGATTTTATTAAAGACTACAAAGATTTAATTGAATATATTAGGAACAATTCAATTAATGGAAAAATTTATTTATTTATTGACGAGATACAAGATATTGAACAATTTGAAAAAGCATTACGTAGTTTATCAGCCGAAGGAAAATATGATATTTATTGTACAGGCAGTAATGCTCAACTTCTCTCGGGAGATATAGCAGGACTGTTGAGCGGAAGATCAATTGAAATAAAAATTTTCAGCCTTTCCTTTAAAGAATTTTTAAAATTTCATAAATTAAATGATAATGACGAGGCATTACATAAATACATAAAATATGGAGGATTACCTTATCTTGTCAATCTTAAATTAGATGATAATGTTATTTTCGATTATCTGAAAAACATATATTCTACAATTTTATTTAAAGATGTTGTTAGCAATCAAAATATACGCAATGTATATTTTCTTGAAAAACTTGTACAGTATATTGCTGATAATACCGGGAGCATCGTATCTGCAAAAAAGATCAGTGATTTTTTAAAATCGCAGAAAATCAATATTTCTTCTCAGGTTGTTTTAAATTACTTGTCGCATCTAACAAATGCTCTTTTGGTTTTTAAAGTCATGCGTGCTGAAATTCAAGGAAAAAAAATATTTGAAACCGGAGAAAAATACTTTTTTGAAGATATTGGATTAAGAAATTCTATTGTTGGTTTTAAGCAGGTTGATATTGCAAAAATACTTGAGAATGTAGTTTTTTTACAATTATTAATTTCCGGATACGATGTGTCTGTCGGTAAATTAGGAGAAAATGAGATAGATTTTGTTGCTAATAAAAACGGAGAAAAAAAATATTTTCAAGTTGCTTATTTACTTTCTGATAAAACAACTATTGAACGTGAATTTGGAAACCTTCTAAAAATCAAAGACAATTATCCAAAATATGTTATTTCGATGGATAACATACAGGGAAATACTTACGAGGGAATACAACAGATCAGTCTGCATGAATTTTTACTAAATTTTTAAATTATTTCGTAATTATTTAATCGCTAATAAAGTAAATTTTTTACTGTGCTGTCATTTAATGACTATCGAATGACAACTTAATGACTATTGAATGACAAAATTATTTAATTCTCACAAATTTAACAATCATCTAAATAAATACATTATTTCAATCACAACCACCATTCAAAGCTTCAGCTTTTTTCTTTATCTTTGAGCCAATAAAATATCATAATCAAATGCTCTTTAAAGAAGTAATAGGACAGGAAAAAATTAAGAACAGGCTTATTCAAACTGTTAAAGACAATAGAGTTAGCCATGCTCAATTATTTTTAGGACCAGAGGGTTCAGGGAAATTATCTCTGGCTTTAGCTTATGCGCAATTTATTAATTGTAAAAATAAACTGGAAAATGATTCATGCGGTGTTTGTCCATCTTGCGTAAAATATAATAAACTGATACATCCTGATCTTCATTTTATCTATCCTGTGGCTTCTACCAAAGATGTTAAAAAACCAAAAAGCAAAGAATTTATTGAAAAGTGGCGCAAAATCCTTCCTAAAAATAATTATCACATCACATTAAACGAATGGTACGAAGAAATTGGAATAGAGAAAAAACAAGGAATAATTAATAAAGACGATTGTAATGAGATTATAAAAACCCTCGGATATAAATCGTACGAAGCCGAATATAAAGTAATGATTATTTGGATGGTGGAAAGATTGTTTCATTCAGCCGCTCCCAAAATCCTGAAAATTCTGGAAGAACCGCCTGATAAAACTTTGTTTATTTTAATTTCCGAAAATCAAGATAAAATCATTAAAACAATTTTATCAAGAACACAATTAGTTAAAATCCCGAAAATTACAGATAACGATCTTCGAAATGCTTTAATGAATAAATTAGATTGCCGTGAAGATGAAGCTAATAGAATTGTAAATCTGTCTTTAGGAAGCTTTAAAGAAGCTACCAAAAATCTATATAAAAACGAAGAAGACAAAAACAATTTTAACAACTTCAGAAAATGGATGAGATTATGTTATTCAAATAATGTAATTGAGATCAATAAATTTGTTACCGAAATTGCCAAAACAGGCAGAGAAAAACAAAAGAGCTTTCTTTTGTTTGCATTAAGAACAACGAGAAATTGTATTCTGAAAAATTACAATAATGACGAAATGTTAAAACTGGAAAACGAAGAACTGGATTTTGTAAATAAATTTTCGCCTTTTATAAATCCGGCTAACAGTCTGCAATTTTCCGAAGAATTCAATAAAGCATATTTTCATATCGAAAGAAACGGCAATCCCTCAATTATCTTTATGGACTTGTCACTTAAAGTTATACGGCTTATAAAAATCGTTAATTAAAGATTGTTCATGAAGTTATATTCTAACAATTTAAGATTTTAGAATTCAGATTTCATCAACATAATTGACTTTATGGACAAGCACAAATCAGTCCTTTCTACTGTTTCACAATCTTCTCAATCTTTATAATTATCCCATTCTCATCCTTAACTTTCAAGATGTAAGTGCCCCGATCAAAACCATTTAAATTAATATTGATTTTATTTGTTTTATACTTTTGGGTAAAAACCATTTTCCCTAAAATATCATAAATTTCGACATAAATCGTTTGATTGTTATCTGTTCCTGAAATTGTGATTTCATTATTAAAAGGATTTGGATAAACATCAATCATATACTTGTTGTCTTCTAATTGTGGGATATGCACAGGAATCCACGTTCCATTGATAGTATTATAACATAAAAAGATATCGGATTCCACTCCCTGGTCGTCCTGTCCCCCAAAGGTATATAGCTCGCCATTGCCTGAGTTATCCCCTACAAATGCAGCAGCTAATTTTGTTAATGCTGGAACATCACCTAATTCAGTCCATGTAAGATCAACTAAATTAAACATGTAGCTTTTATCAAATACCGTTTTAGCATCATTATTGCCACCAACAGTATAAAAATACTGACCTGAAGAAGCATAACCAAAATAGGCACTTTCGTCAGGAGTACTTCCGCCTGCATTCACATAATTCCATGAATTTGACGATAAATTATATGACCACATATCATTTCTAAAACTGGGTGGGTCACTTCCGCCAAATACGTAAACATTATTATTATTTGTAAATGCTCCGTGCCCCATAACAGCACCGGGATAAGATGCTTTTTGCACCCATGTGTTAGTTGATGGATCAAATTCCTCTACGACACCTCTGCCGCCCGAAATCCATTTACCACCAACTACAACAACCTTATTATTTACAACTGAAGCAGTGTGATTTTTTCTTGCTTCAGGTATGTATGTTCCACTGTAAGGCAATTCTTCCCATGTGTTATTTGGTGGATCATATTCCCAGGTATCATTAAGCAGACCTGTTTCGCCTTCCCCAAAGAAAACAATCATTTTGTTATTGTGTACAACTGCTGCATGTCCACGACGTGAGGGAGGATTGTTAGACTCTTTTTTCTCCCACTTACTGTTGTCCTTATTGTATGCCCATAATTCGTTTATTACTGCTTTCGAGCTATTAGCTCCTCCAAAAAGATAAAGAAGTGTATCATTTCCAACAACAATTGTAACAAGAGTATGACTGTAACGTGGTGATGGCTTTTCATTTTGCGAGAATACATTGATACCGGTCATTAAAAAGCAACAGCTTAATAATATGACCAAACTTCTGAGTTTCATAATTTTTTTCATGATTTTTTAGTTAAATATTAATTAAAATCATTAAAATTTTGCACTGCACTTAATATAAGTTTTATTTTTAAAATCATAAAAATAATGAAAAAAACCGAAACAATAAACTTTCCAGTTAATTTTTTAACTTTGCAGACTAAATTTTGTCTATAAATGGAAAACGATATAAATAAAAATACTTTTCTTTCACGTGGTTGTGATAAACAACCTGACATCTCTGACATCAACAATAATATTTACAGTTATCAATGTTCTAAATTCCCTAATTACGATTGGCTTAAAAATATAAAGATACCGTCAAACAAGGAACCCTTTGATTTTATTGAGATAAGATTTAAAAACAGCAGAAAAGAATTTTTCAAATATTATCCCGAAATGGATCTTGAAGTTGGTGATATTGTTGCAGTAGAATCATCACCGGGACATGATATTGGGATTATTTCACTTACAGGAGAGTCTGTTCGTTTGCAAATGAAAAAGAAAAATATTGATTCGGAATCAGAAGAGATAAAAAAAGTTTACCGCCGTGCCCGTATATCAGATATTGAAAAATGGATTCATTCTGTTGAATTGGAAGATAACATTATGTTTGATTCAAGGAAAATCGCCAGTGATCTCAGTCTCGAAATGAAGATAAATGATGTAGAATATCAGGGCGATGGAACAAAAGCCATTTTTTATTATACTGCTAACGAAAGAGTTGATTTCAGAGAATTAATAAAAGTTCTTGCCGATAGTTTTAAAATACGTATTGAAATGCGTCAAATCGGCGTTCGTCAGGAAGCAAGTCGTTTAGGAGGAATAGGCTCGTGTGGAAGAGAATTGTGTTGCTCTACATGGTTAGGTGATTTTAAATCAGTTTCAACCAGTTCAGCACGAACACAACAGCTATCGCTAAATCCACAAAAGCTTGCAGGACAGTGTGGAAAACTTAAATGTTGTATTAATTTTGAGCAGGATAATTATCTTGAAGCATTGAAAGAATTTCCCGATGACAACACCATTCTCAATACAAAAAAAGGGAAAGCCAAACTCCAGAAAATCGATGTTCTAAAAAAATTATTGTGGTATTCATATCTTGATGAAGAATCAAAAACTTTCGTATTATCATTAAAGAGTGCTCATAAAATAATAAATCTCAATAAAAACAATAAGAAACCTGAAAGTCTTGAAAGTTTCATAAAACAACCGGAAAAGAAAATCGATTTCAAGAGTTCTGTAGGACAAGATGATATTAACCGTTTTAATAAATAAATACAATAAACTTAAAATTTAAAATGATAAATTTAAAATTTTAAAAGAATTAATATGGGGAAAATTCAATATCAACATCTAACAATAAGTTTATTATCTATTATTTTTCTTTTTCTTGTTTCATGCAGTTCAGATACTGTATTTGAAGAAAATAAGTACATCAACAAAAGCTGGGATAAAAACGATACTATTAGTTTTAAGGTTGATTTACAAGACATATCCATCACTTATAATTTTTATATCAATATAAGAAATTCAACTGATTATAATTATAGTAATTTTTATTTTTTTATGAACAGCATATTTCCTGACGGAAGTTTGCGCCGCGATACTATAGAATGTATTTTAGCAAATCTTGAAGGCAAATGGCTGGGAAAAGGATTTGGAGGGTTAAAAGAAAATAATTTACTTTTAGGAAAAGGAATTAAATTTCCACAAGAGGGAATTTATGAATTTAGAATTGAGCACGCAATGCGTGTAGATGATAAAGAAGGATTAAAAGGCATAGAAAATATCGGGATTAGATTAGAAAAAAGTAATTAAAATGCCTAACGTTTTTGTTTCTTGCCAAATTGTTACATAATGACAAGTATTTATTTTGTTAATAATTTATCATTAAACATTTCGTTATCTAATTTAATGAATTATAAATAAAATGATTAGAATCAAAGAAAAAACTAAAAATATTTTTAATTACATTGTCAGATTTTGGATAATCTATTGTTTTTTTTTGGTATCAGTAATAATGATTTTTTTTGGTATTGAAAACGAATGGTTTGGCAAAATGCCATCATTTGAAGAACTTGAAAATCCAAAAAGCAATCTTGCTTCTGAAGTTTATTCTGCTGACCACAAGCTTCTTGGAACTTATTATTACGAAAACCGATCTAATGTTGATTACAGCGAACTTTCACCTCATCTCGTAAAAGCTCTCATTGCAGCAGAAGATATTCGTTTTGAGAGCCATTCGGGAATAGACGGTAAAGCACTTATAAGAGTTGCTTTTGGTTTAATTTCCGGAGGCAATAAAGGCGGCGGCAGCACTATTACACAGCAGCTTGCAAAAAATCTATTTCCACGAAAAAGAAATCCTTCAATTTTTGATTTATCAATTTCCAAATTTAAAGAATGGGTTACAGCCGTTAAACTTGAATATAATTATTCAAAAGACGAAATAATTGCAATGTATTTTAATACTGTGCCTTTTGGCAGTCAATCTCATGGAATCAAAGCTGCATCTAAAACATTTTTTAATAAAGTACCGGATTCATTAAACCTTGAGGAAGCAGCACTAATGGTAGGTGTTGTCAACGCTCCTTCTTTTTATAATCCGGTCAGACATCCCGAAAGGGCACAAAAGAAAAGAAATGTGGTTCTTGCCCAAATGTTGAAATACAATTATATTTCGCAGAATATTTACGATTCTATTTCAGACCTTCCTGTTGACATGACTAATTACGGAATACTTGATCACACAGCCGGATATGCAAAATATTTTAGGGAATATATACGTGCACAATTAAAGCAATGGTGTAAAAAAAACTTCAAAGCTGATGGAAAACCTTATAATATTTATAAAGATGGTTTGAAAATTTACACAACTATAAATTCTAAAATGCAGCAATATGCCGAAGAAGCTGTAAAAGAACATATTTCTGAAGATGTTCAGCCTTCTTTTTTTAAACATTGGGAAGGACAACCCCATGCACCTTTTGTTTTTGAAACTGACTCGGTTCAAAATGCAATTGACTACATCCTTGAACTTTCGATGAAACGTAGCGAGAGATACCGGAAATTACGTTTAGCAGGTACTCCAACAGATACAATAAAAATGATTTTTGACATTCCGGTAAAAATGAAAATATTTTCGTGGAATGGTAGTATTGATACCGTGATGACTCCAATGGATTCAATAAAATATTACAAATATTTCCTACGTGCCGGACTAATGTCAATGGAACCACAAACAGGTTTTGTGAGAGCTTATGTCGGGGGCATTGATTATATTTATTTTAAATACGATCATGTAACTCAGGGACAACGACAGGTTGGATCAACATTTAAACCATTTCTTTATACACTTGCTATGCAAGCCGGTGAATTTTCGCCTTGCAGTAAACTACCTAATGTTCAACCTATAATAGATTTATACGATGGTAGTACATGGGAGCCCGGAAATTCGGGAAGCAAGAAAATTGGAGAAGAAATTACTTTAAAATATGCTCTTGCTACTTCAAATAATTGGATATCCGGACAATTGATAAAAAAATATTCCCCTCAATCGGTGATAAAAATTGCCAGAAAAATGGGTGTTAAAAGTTATATTCCTGCTGTTTATTCCATCGCTCTTGGATCTGCCGATCTGAAATTATCCGAAATGGTTGGTGCAATGAATACGTTTGCAAATAAAGGTGTTTATGTAGAACCTGTTTTTATTACCAGAATTGAAGATAAACACGGTAATATTATCGAACGATTTGTACCGGAAAAACAAGAAGCCATGAATGAGCAAACTGCTTATCTTATGCTTGAACTTTTAAAAGGTGTTGTGGATTATGGAACAGGAAACCGACTTCAATGGAAATATGGTTTTAGAAATCCTATTGCAGGCAAAACCGGTACAACAAATAATCAATCCGATGGATGGTTTATGGGGATAGTTCCTGAACTCACCACCGGTATTTGGGTTGGAGGAGAAGACCGTAGTGTGCATTTTAGAACAATTACATTAGGGCAAGGAGCTAATATGGCTTTGCCAATATGGGCTAAGTATATGAAAAAAATATATGCAGATGAATCACTGGGTATTAGTATGGGTGATTTTGAAAAACCACTTGGCGGATTTTCAATTGAAACCGATTGCGATAAATTTGAAAAAACGCAAAATAATAACTCTAATGGTTTTGGGTTTAATAATGATGAGTTCTGATATTATTATTTGAGATTAATTGTTTAAATGAATATAAAAAAGAAAAAGTATTTACTCTTTATCATCATTATTGTATTTTTAATCCTGCCTTTGTTTCAGGAAAAAACTTTATTATTTAATTCAAATGTTTTAAAGGGTTCTTTTACAAAAGAAAACTTTCCTGAATTAAGTATCAAAGATTATTATTCAGGAAGTTTTCAAAAGAGCTTTAATAATTATCTCGAACAAAATATTGGATTCCGCTCTTTTTTTGTTCGTGTAAATAATCAAATAAATTACTCCATATTTAAACAAACAAATGCCAAAGATGTTTTGTTAGGAAAAGAAGGTTATCTTTTCAGAAAAAGTGGCAACTTTTCATACAATGGCTTGGATTATGTCGGAGATAAAACTGTGAATGAAAAAACCAAAAAATTAAAATTTATTGTAACTGAACTAAACAAAAAAGATGTAAAACTTTTTATTGTTATCGCACCAAATAAACGTTCTTTTTATGAGGAGTTTTTAACTGAAAATTCTATTTCAAAAATCAAAAGAAAAACTAATTATATTGAATACAAAAAACAACTGGATAAACTTGAAATTCCATATTTAAATCTTGAAGAAGTATTTCTTAAGAATAAAAACCATGAATACCCGCTTTTTTCGAAATGTGGAATTCATTGGACTCAATATGGTGCAGCTTTTGCACTCGATACTATTGTTGGCTACATGGAAAATTTAAGCGGTATTTCAATGCCTGAAATTGTTTTTGATAAAATAACACCAAAAAAATCATGGCCACCGGATGTGGATATTCAAAATACTATGAATCTACTTTTTGACCTTCCCGAAAAACAACTCTATTATCCAAAGCTGTCTTATAAAACAGATACTAATACAGTAAAGCCAAATACAATTGTTATCGGAGACAGCTATTACCACGCCATTCAGTGGACAGGAATGCCAAAAGGAATTTTCTCAAAGGAATCAGCGTTTTGGTATTATAATAAATCCGGTTTTACAACCGATAATAAAAAATTTAAAGTTGATGAAATTGATTATGAAAAAGCTATTTTTGATGCCGATTTCATTATTTTATTTGGAACGACAACAAATTTTGTTCGTTTCTCGTACGGTTTTGTTGATAAAGCTTATGATTTATTAATTGCAAAATCAAAAAAATAATTTTTTTGAAGAACTTAAAATTTTAAATATGGTTTTCAGCAGCAGCTTATTTCTTTTATATTTTCTTCCGATATTTCTAATAATATACTATGTTATCAATACAAAGTATAAAAATATCTTTGCCCTTTTGGCAAGTATATTTTTTTACTCTTGGGGGGCACCGGATTTTATTTTTATCGTTCTCGGCTCAATTGTAATTGATTTTTATATCGTTAAATATCTTGACAAAGCACCAAGGCGAAAGAAAAGAATTTTATTATCACTTTCCGTGATATTAAATATCGGGCTGTTGGCATATTTTAAATATGCGAATTTCTTTATAGAAAATGTAAATGCAGTCTTTGAATCATTTGGTGCAACTCCGATGAAATGGACTTATATAATTTTGCCCATCGGAATATCATTTTTTACTTTCCAGAAACTAACTTATTCGGTTGATGTTTATCGCAAAGTTCATTCCCCTCTGAAAAAGGTTACAGATTATGCAATGTATATTCTTATGTTTCCTCAGTTGATTGCCGGGCCAATTGTTCGTTTTAACGAAATTGCCGATAGAATTGAAAACAGAGAAAAATACGAAACCGTTGACAACAGGCTTCTTGGTTTTTTTAGATTTGTAATTGGGTTAGCAAAAAAAGTTCTTATCGCAAATGTAATGGGCGAGCAGGTTGACAAAATTTTCGCTATGTCTCCTGAAACCCTGAGTACTCCCCTCGCCTGGATTGGAATTGTTGCTTATGCATTTCAAATTTATTATGATTTTGCCGGATATTCTGACATGGCAATTGGAATAGGAAAAATGATGGGATTCAAATTTCCCGAAAATTTCAATAATCCATATATTTCAAGAAGCATAAGCGAGTTTTGGCGAAGATGGCATATAACACTTGGTAGATTTATGAAAGATTACCTCTATATTCCACTTGGTGGAAATAGAGTTAACACACAAAGACGACTTTTTTTTAATCTTGCTTTAGTATTTATACTTTCGGGATTATGGCATGGAGCTGCCTGGACATTTATTTTCTGGGGTGCTTATCACGGCTTATTTCTTATTCTCGATAGATTATTCCTGATAAAAGCACTCAATAAAATAGGCAAGTATCCCAGCATAATTTTTACATTTATTGTTACTCTTATTGGTTGGGTTTTGTTCCGTTCGCCGGATATGTCCTTTGCAGGGTCATACATAAATAAAATGTTTGAATTTGATTTTACAGGCAGTACATTTAATTTCGATTCTAAATTTAATACGATATTGGTTTTTGCTTTTATCTTTTCGTTTTTTGCAGTAATAAAAGGAATAGAAAAATGGCAAATGAGAGTTTTTACAAAAAATCAAAGTTTTGCTTCTTATCTCGGAATGACAATTCTGGCATTATTACTTTTAATAATTTGCATCGGATCAATAACTTCTTCAGGATTTAATCCGTTTATTTATTTTAGATTCTAAGTTATTTGGGTATTAATAGCTATGTATAAAAGAAACAAAATTCCAAAAAACAATAAAACAAATAACAAATAAATTACAATGACCAAATGGGGAAATTCCAAAAAACAATAAAACAAATAACAAATCTTAAATAATTTAAATGACCGAAAAACAAAATTCAAATCGGGTGTATGATCTTGAGGAAAGAACATTTCAATTTGTAGAAAAGAAGCAAAAGAAAGTGCATATTGGTTACGATTGATCCATGAAACAAATAATCTTGAAAATAAAGATGAAGCAATAAAATTAATTCAGGAAGCAAATGAACTGAAAAAGATATTTTCTGCAATTATCGAAAAATCAAAATAAAAAACATATTAATCACAAAAAATGAAATTACAAATTACAATAAAACAAATAACAAATAAATTACAATGACCAAATTTTTAAAATTCCAAACAACAAAAACTAAATAATTTAAAATGAACAAAAACCAAAATTCAATGACCAAAATATTATAAAGCTGTTTGTTTATTTAATAATTGATTTTTGGAATTTATTTGAGATTTGAATATTGAGATTTGGAATTTTTAGTTTGTTATTAAAAATAAATATTTGAGATTTTATTTAAATATGAATTTAGAAAAGAAAAAAAATACTCTCTTTATTATCATCATATTATTGTTGATCTTACCTCTGTTTCAAGAGCAAACTTCATATTTTAATATTAAAGCTTTAAAGGGTTCTTTTGAAAAAGACAGTCTTCCAGAATTAAATCTCAAAGATTATTATTCCGGCAAATTTCAGGAAAACTTTAATAATTACTTAGAACAAAATATCGGCTTTCGTCCCTTCTTTATCCGGGTTAACAACCAAATTGATTTTTCTGCAAATAACAAAGCAAACACAAACTGGGTAGTTGTTGGGAAAAATAATTATTTATATGAACAAGATTACATCACTTCATACCTTGGCAAAGATTTTCTTGGCAAAGAAATAATTGATGATAAAATCAGAAAAATAAAATTCCTGCAAGATACTTTACAAAAATCAGGAACAAAATTACTTGTGATTTTTGCTCCGGGGAAAGGGAGTTTTTATCCCGAATATATTCCCGAAAGTTTTGATCCCTCAAATAAAACAATAACCAATTACGAATATTATAAAAAAAGAAGTCTTGAAGAAAATATCAATCATATTGATTTCAATGATTATTTTATAAAAATGAAAGATACCTCACAATATTGTCTTTTCCCAAAAACCGGTATTCATTGGAGTTTGTACGGAGTTCATCTCGTAGTTGATTCAATTAAAAATTACATGGAGAAATCAGCAGGAATTAAAATGCCCGAAATGCACTTTAAAAATATTGAAATTTCGTCAAAATTTAAAGGTACTGATTATGATATTGAAGAAAGTATGAATTTGCTTTTTAGGATACCAAATGAAAAAATGGCATATCCGAAAATTGATTATAAAAGTTCTCCGAATACAATAAAACCTAAAGTCCTTGCAATTGGTGATAGTTATTATTGGAACATACATGGAAGTAGTTATGCATCATCTTTGTTTAAGAATGCAACATTCTGGTATTATAATAAAATGGCTCATAGTGTAGAATATGATAAGCCACGAAAAGTTGAAGAATTAAATATCAAGGAAGAAATAGAAAAACAAGATTTTATTATTCTTATGGCAACCGAACCTTTGTTAAAAAGATTTGTTTATGGTTTTGTTGATAATGTTTATGATATTTATTCAGGCAAGGAAACCATATCAAATTCGACTAATTATTCGGCATTATATTACGAACAACAGATACGAAGCGATAGCATCTGGTTAAAAAGTATTTCATTAAAAGCAAAAGAAAAAGGGATTGGTGTTGATGAAATGATTAAATTGGATGCAAAATGGTTGGCTGAACAAAAGAAGAATTAGAAATTGGTTTTGTATTAATTCTATAAATATTATTGTACATGTTAGAAGTTATTATCAATTTTGTTAAAAAGATTAATCCTGCACGTTTAACTAATTGGTTAATTATTTTCATTATTATCTATTCAATGTTCAATGTTTCATATTGGAAAGATACAAAACGTGTAATTCATGCAGATGTAATCTCTTATTATGCATATTTACCTTCATTTTTTATTTATAAAGATATATCATTAGATTTTACAAACAACTTTAACAAAGACAGTAAGTATATTATTTGGGCCAAGAAAACCCAGACGGGAAAAAAAGTAATTAAGATGACAATGGGTTTATCAATCCTTTACGCTCCTTTCTTTTTTATGGGTCATATTGCTGCAGGGGTTTTAAATTATGATACCGGTGGTTATTCTGCACCATACGTATTTGCTTTGTTAATGAGTTGTGTGTTTTATTTGAGTATTGGATTGTATTTTTTGAGAAAGATGCTACAGCAATATTTTTCCAAAACCATTACAGCAATCACAATAGCAATTATTGTTTTTGGAACTAATTTGTTTTTTTATTCAAGTTTTCGGGCACCTATTACACATGCCTATAATTTTTCTTTATTTATAGTTTTCCTGTATCTTACAATTAACTGGTTAAGAAATAGCTCTATTAAAAACACCATTTTACTTGGTCTTGTTTTAGGTTTGATTACTCTTATTAGGCCAACAAATATTATTGTTTTAATCTTTTTATTATTATGGGATGTAAAATCAGGAAAAGAATTCATCGAAAGAATTAATTATTTCATCAAATATTATTATTTAGTAATAATTATGTTTGTTGCATTTATTATTGTTTTAACACCTCAGGTATTATATTGGAAATATGTAACAGGAAATTATTTTTGTTATTCTTATGGAGAAGAAAGTTTCTTTTTTGCAAATCCACAAATAATAAAAGGTTTATTTAGTTACAGAAATGGTTGTCTTCTATATTCACCGGTATTAATATTTTCGTTGATAGGAATTGTTTTTTTATACCGTAAACATAAAGAATTTTTTTATCCTACGCTTTTCTTTGTCATACTAAATACTTATATAGTTCTTTCATGGTGGTGCTGGTGGTATGCCGGTTTTGGCAACAGAGCATTAATTGATTCTTATGCATTTCTTGCTTTTCCTTTGGCAGCTTTTTTGAGTTGGACTTTCAAACAAAAAAATTTAGTTAGAAACAGCCTTCTTGTTTTAGTATTAATATTTTCCTTGTTAAATATTTATCATACAATAAAATATTACTACAAAACTATTCATCCCGATTCCATGACAAAGGAAGCTTACTGGCATTCATTTGGTAAAATACGCCCCTCATCGGAATATTATCAACTACTCAGAAAGCCTGATTATATAAAAGCTAAGAAGGGTATCCAAACTCCGGCAACAATAGAAAAAAACAAAGCAGAGGAGTAA
>JAIORY010000390.1 GCA_021107915.1 Bacteroidales bacterium
TTTTTTGAAATTTATTTGCTGAGTTTTAGGTAATTGTTACCTGCGAAACTTGAGTAAAATATATAAAAATAGCCGCGAATGCGCGAATAAACATAAAATCAAATTTGATTTTACTTAATCAAAATGAGTGAAGTAAAATTCGCGATATTAGCGGCTAATAAAAAAACACTTGCGGTTATTTAGAGGGAATATTAGAAATCACAAAAACAAGTACTATTTTCCAATTTGTTCGAGGGATATTCTTAAACGATAATTTCCTTTTTTGTATTCGGAAACAGTCATTCCGGTGATATTTCTAAATTGTGTTGAAAGATATTGAACACTACTATATTCTAATTGAAAAGCAATTTCGCTAAGAGTAAATTCATCATTTTCTAACAGTTCTTTTACCTTTTCTATTTTGTGAAGGATAATAAATTTTTCAAGTGTGGTATTCTCAAAATTAGAAAATACCGCTGATAAATGCTGATAAGAATAACCCAATTTGTCAACAAGATAATCTGAATTACGAATAATAGAACTTTTATTTCCTGAGTGGTGAATTAATTCAATAACAGCAATTTTTATTTTTTCAATCAATTGTTTATCTTTATCTTTAATGACAGGGAAGTTATTAGATTCAAAAATACTAACAATACTTTCTTCTTTTATTTTATTTTCATCCCAACTTAAACTAATTTCTCCAAGGAGAATATAAGCGATTTCCACATCAATATTTTGTAGCAGTAATCTAATAAGTCTGAAACAACATGAACTATTCATATTTTTCAGATAAAAGATTTTAGTTTTTAAGGTATTGAGTTGTTTTTCCAAACTTTTACTTATTTAATGACAGAAATTTAAAATTCAAAAATCACTCTTGCAATCAAAAACAATCCGAAAAGTACTAAACCTACACCTGCAGCTTTGTTTATTATTTCCATTATTTTGTGAGTCAGGAATTTCTTGATCTTATAAGAGCCAAAGCATTTAAAAATATCAGTAAGTAAAACTGTTATTAAAGTTGTTGAAAAGAATAACATAAGAAAGGGAATATCATCGCTATATTTTGCAGTAATTCCAACAACAACTCCCATCCAAAAAATCCAAACAAAAGGATTAGCGATATTAAGAAAAAAGCCTTTTAATAAATAAGTAATTGGACCTGGTTTATTTTGATATTTATTATTCTTATCATCTTGCATTTCAACTTTCCGGGTATAGGTTACAATACCGAAAACAATAAGAATTGTTCCGCTGATAATCCCGAAAATTAAATGGTTTGCCGGTTCGTTAATAATACTTATGGCACCAAAGAAACACAAAGCTACTAATGCTACATCACTTAAAAACACACCTATAGCAAGTATTACTCCCGACCAGAATCCCCTGTGCATACTTGTTTGTATAATAGCAAAAAACGCCGGCCCAAAACCAAAGAAAAATGCCAGAGTAAAACCAAGAATTACGCCTTCATAAATTGGAATTATCATATTGTTTTGTACAAGTTATATATTTTTTTACTAAAGAGTGTTTGTCCATAAAGTCAAACAAATTTTGAAATAAAGTACCAAATAACAAAAAACAAATAACAAACAAATTCCAAATATCAATTACAGAATAATCAAACAGCTTGAAACTGTTTTGGTCATTGAATTTTTGGTACTTGAGATTTATTTGAAATTTGGTACTTGTCATTTGTGATTTTTAATATTTATTTTAACTCTTGGACATTATAAACTTAAAGTACTTATTTTTTCTCTTTATATTTCTTAAGATATTCCTCCCATTCTGCTAATTTTTCTTTTTTCAAAACCCGTGGGAATTTATTAGCTCCACCAACTTTTCCATGTTCTTTCATCCAATTGTAAAAAACCTCTGACGGATAAACTTCAACAAAAACTTCTTTAACTGCTTCTAATCTTTCTACTCTGTAATCATCATTAAGAGTTTTCAAGTAGCCATCAATTTTGTTTTGTGCCACATCCGGATCAATTTTATCATTGGTACCAATAAACCATTTATGTGCAAACATTGAATCGTATCTAATGCCACCAACAGTAAACTCACTAATCTCAACATTAAGTTCATCCTGAAGCATTTTTATCGCTCTGTTCATATTTTCCTGCGAAAGATGTTCTCCACAAATACTCAGAAAATGTTTGGTTCGACCGGTTATTACTATTTCGTGGTATTCTTTTGAAACAAATTTAATTGTATCTCCTAATAAGTATCTCCAAGCTCCGGCACAATTTGAAAGTAATAGTGCATACTCCTTGTTTTCTTCAATTTCATCAATAGTTAAAGTTTCAGGATTACTTAAAATATTTCCTTCTGTATCAAAATTATCATCATTAAAAGGAACAAATTCATAAAACAATCCATTATCAACTATCATTTGCATAACACGTTTTTCGGGTTGCATTTGAAGAGCTATAAAACCTTCAGAAGCGAGATAAGATTCATTATAATAAATTGGTCTGGCAAGCAATTTTTCAAAACTTTTTTTGTAAGGATCAAATGAAACTCCGCTATGAACATATACTGATAAATTTGGCCAAATATCATGAATTGTATCAACATTGTAATATTCGATAATTTTTTCCATAATTATTTGAATCCATGCCGGAACCCCGACAATTACACCAATATCCCAGTTTTTTGCATTTTTAATAATTTCATCAAGTTTTGTTTGCCAATCACGTTCCTTTGAAATCCGTTTTCCCGGTTTGTAAAAATGCTGAAACCAAAATGGAATATTTCCTGCTGAGATGCCTGACAGATCACCTTCATAATAAGTTCCGTTATAATTTAAATGAGTGCTCCCGCCTATCATTAATATTCCTTTATGATAAAAATCCAAAGGAAAATCATAACGAACCATCGAAACCAACTGTCTGATGCTGGTTCTCTTAATTGCACGCAACATGTCAGTAGTTACCGGAATATGTTTGCTCGAAGCTTCAGAAGTCCCCGATGTTAAAGCAAAATATTTTACCCGTCCCGGCCAACTAACATAAGATTCTCCGTTCAACGAACGATACCACCATTTTTTAAACATTGAATTATAATCGAAAACCGGAACTTTTTCCTTAAAACTTTTTATCTTACATTCACTATTTAATATTTCATGAAAATTATAATGCTCTCCAAATGCAGTATATTGAGCCTTTCGGAGTAATTTTACCAATACCTTTTCCTGAGCCTTAAAACTATTTTTTTTACTCTTTTTTTCAATTGGGTAATTCCGTAATTCATAAGCTGTTTTTATTATCGATCCTAATATTGGCATAAATTAATTCTTAATTTAGAAGTTTGTAAAAATACTAAAATTATATTTATTTTTATAAAAAATATTAAATGTAAAATAATAATAACCATCGTATGACTTTTTGATTAATTGATACACAGTTTTATATTTCTGATGATTTTTGAGAATTAGTCATACGATGACTTATAAATTTATATGAAAAAGATAGTATTTAAATTTTTAATGATTTCGGGAATAATATTTTCCATCCTTATTATTATGTTTGTATGCTTTGTTGCTTATATTTCCATTACAGATTATAAACCTCATGAAGTTGAAAATATACCGTTAAACGGAAATAAATCTGAAAATATTATAATGCCCTTAGAACTAACATTTATAAGTTGGAATATAGGCTATTGCGGACTTGGCAAAGATATGGATTTCTTTTATGAAGGAGGGAAAATGGTAAGACCGGATGAAGACACTTTTCATAATTACCTTAACGGAATGAAAAAATTATTAAAATCTATTGATAGTGTTGATTTTATTCTTTTGCAGGAAGTTGATGAGTATTCGAAAAGAAGTTATTTTATTGATCAAACCGATATTATTTCAAATATTTTCCCCGGATATACTTCTATGTTTGCAAAAAATTATGATGTGGAATTTGTTCCAGTTCCTTTAACTTCACCAATGGGAAAAGTAAGGGGAGGAGTAATGTCATTATCGAAATATCATCCCGCTGAGGCAATACGTTATGCTTATCCTTTAATAACAACGTGGCCCAATAGTCTGTTTATGTTAGACAGATGTTTTTTGTCTTTTAGATTTAAAATGAAAAATAAAAAAGATTTGGTTGTAATTAACACTCACAACTCGTTTTTTGTTAAAAAAGAAGGACCAAGAAAAGCCGAATTAAATATCATAAAAAAATATATGCTCAAGGAATCTGCAAAAGGAAATTATGTAATTGCCGGTGGCGACTGGAATCAAAACCCGCCAAACTTTGAAACAAGCAGGTTTTTGTCGGGAGATGTATTTGAAAAAACCTTTATGCAGATAAAAGAAGATTTTATGACTGAAGGTTGGAAATGGGCTTATGACCCCGATTATCCGACAAATCGGCGTGTAAAAATTCCTTATACAAAAGGCAAAACCAAAACCACGCTTATTGATTATTTTCTCACCTCACCAAACATCGAAGTTTTGGAAGTAAAAACTATACCAATTAATTTTGAGTTTTCTGATCATCAACCGGTTTATATGAGGGTGAGGATAAAAATGAAATTTTAGTCATTTTAAATTTCCATCATTAATTTTAGTCATTTTAAATTTTAGTCATTTCAAATTTTCATACTTTGTCTATCTTTGCAAAAAATTTCAAAAGATGTCATTAGAATTAACAGAACAAGAACAAATCAGAAGAGATTCTTTAAAAGAATTAATTAATCTGGGTATTAATCCTTATCCGGCGGAAACTTATAAAACCAATGTATCTGCTAAAGAAATAAAAGAAAACTTCAAAGAAGGAAGCGATCTTTATCAGGATATTTCGATAGCCGGACGAATTATGAGCCGCCGAATAATGGGTGCTGCTTCATTTACCGAAATTCAGGATTCTACAGGCAGAATACAATTATATTTTAAAAGAGATGAAATTTGCACGGGCGAAGACAAAAGTTTTTACAACATAGTTTTCAAAAGATTACTTGATATTGGTGATATCATTGGGATTAAAGGATATGTTTTTATTACCCAAATGGGAGAAATTACTATTCACGTTAAGGAATATAAAATTTTGTCAAAGTCGCTAAAACCTCTGCCAATTGTAAAAGAAAAAGACGGAAAAACTTATGATGCTTTTACTGATCCCGAACAAAGATACAGACAACGATATCTCGATTTAATTGTAAATCCTAAAGTGAAAGATACTTTTATTCAAAGGACAAAACTGATAAATTCAATGCGTTCGTTCCTTGGCGGGAAGGATTATGTAGAAGTTGAAACACCGGTATTGCAACCGCTTTACGGAGGTGCAGCAGCTCGTCCTTTCAAAACTTTTCATAATACTTTGGATATGACTTTGTATCTGCGGATAGCAAATGAATTATATTTAAAAAGACTAATAGTTGGAGGTTATGATGGAGTTTTTGAATTTGCAAAAGATTTCAGGAACGAAGGAATGAGCCGTTTTCATAATCCCGAATTTACTCAAATGGAACTTTATGTAGCATATAAAGATTATGAATGGATGATGAATTTGGTTGAAGAAATGGTTGAAAAAATATCAATTGATCTTCACGGAACAACAAAAGTACAAGTTGGTGAAAATACAATTGATTTCAAACGTCCGTGGAAAAGATTTACTATGTACGAAGCAATCGAATATTTTACGGAAATTGATATTTCAAAAATGAACGAGCAAGAACTTGTAGAAGTTGCAAAAGATCATGGAATTGAAGTTGATGAAAGCATGGCAAAAGGAAAACTTATTGATGAGATTTTTGGTGAGACCTGCGAAGCAAAACTTATCCAGCCTACGTTTATTACCGATTACCCGATAGAAATGTCGCCTCTTGCAAAAAAACACAGAACCAAAGAAGGACTTGTTGAACGCTTTGAAGCAGTTTGTAACGGAAAAGAAATTTGTAATGCTTTTTCAGAATTAAATGATCCTATTGACCAAAGAAAACGATTTGAATCACAACTCGAACTTGGTAAACGCGGAGATGAAGAATCAATGATTCTGGATGAAGATTTTTTGAGAGCTATTGAATTTGGAATGCCTCCAACCGCAGGACTTGGAATAGGAATTGACCGTTTGGCAATGATAATGACAAACTCACATTCTATTCAGGATGTATTGTTTTTCCCGCAAATGCGACCGGAAAAAAAGATTGCTGTTGCTACAGATGAAGAATTTTCCGAACTCGGAATATCTTCTGACTGGATTCCACTTATCAGAAAAAAGGGAATTAATACAATTGAAGAACTTAAACAATCAAACCCAAATAAATTAATGAATGATCTTAATGGTTTGAGGAAAAAGCTAAAACTTAATATTGCAGGACTGACACCCGAAATTATTAAAAACTGGTTTGTATAATATAATTTATGTTAAATAATCCCATGTTGCATATTGCATATTTTCAAATCTTTATATATTTGCACACAAATTAAAAAGATTTAACCAAAAAGAATAAGATTATGAACAAATTTAGAGGACTTCTTACCGTATTATTTTTAAGTTTTTCAATATTTGCTTTTTCACAAACTAAGGATGAAGCTGGAAATGCATTAAATGATGGAATTAAATTTGCCAAGAATGGAGATATTAGCGCTGCCATTCAATCATATAATAGCTGTGTTGATTTTTGTAACTCCATTGGAGCTGAAGGCGATGAGCTTAAATCAAAAGCACAGGGACAATTAATTTCTCTTCATTACAAAGAAGGTATTAGTTTTTACAAAGGCAAAAAATTTGCTGATGCAATTAGTAAATTTGAAATTTCAGCAAAAATTGCAAAAGAAACCGGTGATAATAAAGCTGTAAAAAAAGCAAATAATATGATTCCCAAAATATATTATTCAAAGGGAATGACTCTTTTGAAAAATAAGGATTTTATAAATGCACTTGCAAGTTTTAATAAATCAATCAAGCTTTCTCCTGCTTATACTAAAGCATATTATGGAAATGTGCTGGTGTATAAATATCAGGATGATGCAGATAATATTATTTTGGCAACAAATAAAATAATGGAGATTGGTAAAGAAGATGACAAATATGTAAATAAAGCAAAATCTGTTACACACAAATATTTTCTTGCTACCGGCACCGAGGCTCTTAAAAAAATGAATTATTCAGATGCTATTAAATATTTAAACTTATCAATGGATTATGGTACTGCTAATGCAGATACATATTATTATCTTGCTCTTGCAAATAACGGGCTAAAAAAATGGGATGATGCTGTAAGTTTTGCTAACAAAGCTATTGAAATTAAAGAAGGCGGAAAATCAGATATTTATTTTGTTTTGGGAAAAGCCCTTGAAGGAAAAGTAGATAATGCAGCTGCATGCAATGCTTTTAAAAAAGTTACAGACGGACCAAACGTAGATGCTGCGAAATATCAAATAGAACATATTCTTAAATGTAACTAAAACAATTGTCTAAAAAGCAATAGGATTAGAAAACAAGTGATAAAAAATGGTATTCAAAATATTTTGGATATCATTTGTTTGTTATTGTTATATTTGTTCTCTCAATCTATAATATTTTTAATGGAGAAGCTTAGTAAAAATGAAAAAATTATTATTTGGGTAATTACTATTATCTTAACAATTGTTTTATCTTTTGTAGTAATTTAATCTTATACCTGACGGTCAAGAAATGATCAGTATAATTTGTTATACACAATAAAACAAGATCTATTATAAAAGTATTTAAAGGATAAAAAAACATTTCTTTTTGTAAGATATTGAAAATGACTTCAAGAAAACAACAAGCAAGAAAAACCAAAAATCAATCGAAAAAAAATATGATTGAGAAAATTGATGTTTTGCAAAAGAAGTATGATGATATCCAAAATCTACTGCGAGTTTCAAATAAAATAATCTGGGAATGTGATATCGAATTTAATTTTACTTCTTTTTTTGAAAATCAAGTCGAAATACCGGGTTATAAAAATGATGAGCTTATCGGCAAAAATATTTTTGATATTTTATTCCCCGAAAGCAAAGACATAATATTAAAAGAAATAAAACAAAATAATTTTTTTAGTAATCTGGAAATTATGTTTTTGCCAAAAGACAAAAAAGTTAACTATATGTTGATAAGTGGAACCTTATTGTTTGATGCAGCCGGAAAACCCCAAAGCTATTTTGGGATAATGGAAAATATCACGAAAAGGGAAAACAACTATATAAAATTACAATCTCAAAAAATAAAAGCCGAAAACGATTCAAAA
The DNA here is from genome assembly GCA_021107915.1 of Bacteroidales bacterium. Lineage (GTDB taxonomy): Bacteria > Bacteroidota > Bacteroidia > Bacteroidales > JAIORY01 > JAIORY01. The sequence goes on from JAIORY010000390.1 coordinate 8,200, forward strand.
TCCAAATCCCTTTTTCTGGCCAAAATGAGTCATGAAATACGAACTCCGATGAATGGAATAATTGGAACTGTGAGTTTGTTAAAAGATACTGATTTGTCAAACAGCCAAAGAGATTTTCTTGATATTATTAGCGTATCAGGAAATAACCTTATGTCTATTATTAATGATATACTTGATATTTCAAAAATAGAAGCAGGAAAAATTGAACTTGAAAATGAAAGTTTTGATCTTTCAAATATGCTTAGCGAGATAGTTAAAATATTAGGTTATAAAGCAGTAGAAAAAAGGCTTGTTTTTAGAAAAATGATAGATAAAGATGTTCCCAAAATAGTAAAAGGGGATATCATAAGATTAAAACAGGTAATAATAAATCTCACGAATAATGCAATTAAATTTACTAAACAAGGAAATGTTACTATTGAGGTTGAAATACTTCAGCAGAAAAATAATAGAGTCAAATTAAAATTTAAAGTTGTTGATACCGGTATTGGAATAAGTGAAGAAGGAAAGAAAAAATTATTTCAGGAGTTTTCACAAACTGATGCTTCAATATCACGAAAATATGGAGGTTCCGGTTTAGGTCTGTTAATTTCAAAGAAATTTATTGAATTAATGGGAGGGGATATTTTTGTTGAAAGTGAAGAGGGAAAAGGTTCTGTTTTTTGGTTTGTTATAGAAATGGAAATAGGAGAAGAAAAACTAATTGAACAACCAAAAAGAAAAAAAGTAATTACTGAAAAACCAAAGAAAAAAATGTTAATTCTTGTTGTTGAAGATAATATTATAAATCAAAAAGTTACAATGGCAAACCTTAATAAGTTTGGTCATGATATTGAAATAGCTGAAAATGGTAAAATGGCAGTAGAAATGTTTGAAAGCGGTAAATATGATCTTATTTTGATGGACATTCAAATGCCTGTGATGGATGGCTATGAAGCAACAAAAAATATCAGAAAAATCGAAAAAAATAATAATATTTCAAATAAAATTAAAATCGTAGCAATTACAGCAAATGCTATGAAAGAAGATCGTTCGAAATGCTTAAATGCCGGAATGGACGATTATATAACCAAGCCAATAAAACAGGCTGAACTGAAAAGAGTACTCGAAATTTAATACCGAATAATATTGATGAATTTGAAAATCCAATACTCTTATATTTTCAGAACTCCTGATTCTTCGTAGTTAAAATAGTCGCAATAAACATAAATATTATTTTCAAAAAAGTCTTCAGTCCACAGTCTTCAGTAAAGCAAGTAGATTACCGAGGGCTAAAGATTGCCGATTGTGAACTGAAGACTAATTTTTTATTCACCAAGGTTGCCAATCAATCATCAGAATTACAACCAATTACTATTAATTACAACCAATTACTATTAATTACTATTAATTACAACTAATTACAATTAATTACAATTATTCCTTTCTATATCACTTCCTTTTTATCTCATCAATATCATTTTTCTGCAAGCAGAAAATTCTCCGGTTTTCATTCTTACAAAATACAATCCATCAGGTACATATTTTTCCGAACTGTCCTTTGCGTTCCATTTTACAGAGTGATTTCCTGAAAAAAGATTTTTATCAACAAGAGTATAAACTTTTTGTCCTTTGATATCAAAAATTTCAATTGTTACATTAGAAGATTTTTCAAGATAAAAATTAATTTGAGTTTCAGAACTAAATGGATTTGGATAATTGTTTCCAAGTGTGGTCGTTAAACCGGAAATGTTATTATTTTCAATTTGGACAAGGTCTTCATCAACACAAATAAACACCTGATGAGTGTTTTCATCTGTTTCAATAAACATTGTGTCGCAAAGTAAATCTCCGGTAAAATCAATCGGTATTGGAATTACAACCGTCAAAACCAAAGAATCGCCTGCCGGTAAAACATAAGGAAGTTCAATTGTCCAAGGATCAACTACCCACAAAAAACCTGCATCAAAACCTTCGTTGTTAATATTATTTATTGTAATATCAACACCATTAAAATTATTAATAGTAACATCCAAACCTTCTGTCATGCTAATATAATCAAGGAAAATCAAAGAATCAGGGCTAACCGTTACATCAGGATTTAAAGGATCAACCACAGTAAAAACATGAGGATCGGGAAAACCGATAAAAGGATGATCTTCGCTTCTTCCCGAGTAATCGGCAGCATGAATAAAATAGGATACTTCACTTCCAATTGCTTGTTGTGGAATAGCGGCTTTATAAGCACTTCCAAACAAAGGAGTCATTATTAAAGATGTATATGCTCCGTTATTAACTTTATAATAAACGAGCAATGAATCGGTATATAAATCTTCTCCGCTATATGGAATAATGCTTGCTATTATTTCAAATTCACTTTCCTGCGGAACTTCTCCAAGCAAAGGAATATGCCGGATGTACAACATTCCTCTATCTGCCATTCCTCTTGTACGGCAATGCAAAGCATCGGTATTTGCCCAGCCGTAACCCCCATTTTCAACTCCTATTATCTCATAACCGGGCATTGCTTCTTCATAAACTGCAAGTGCATCATCATCATATTGACTTCCGAGAATTGGAATCAAAACCTTTTCGTTTAAAATAAGTGAATTTGTATAAGGAGTACCCGGATTAATGCCAGGAGTAAAAACTCTGAATACCTGATATAAATTTCCGTAAGAACTGATTTGTTCTGCGAAATAATTTGCAACATATTCAAAATCATCATAACGATAATCAGTAATTGGTACTTCACCAATCAAAACTTTATCAACATCAAGGAATTTTCCCCAGCAGTCAATATGGTCAATATATTCGTTAAGAGGATCGGGAAGTACATGATAAGTGTGAATTCCAAGATAACTTTCAACAAGATTGTCAACATCATCGTGAGATAAGGAAGGATTTTCTTCCCAAATCAATTCTGTTGAAGCTGATATTCCCATCCCGTCAGTCATATAATTTCCTCCGGTAGAAATAAGATCCATCCCAAATAGATCTATTCCAAGATAATTTGCAACGGCTATTGGAATATCATCATCATTTGGTCGCGGGCGATTATATGGAAAATTTACTATACCTACATCATAATTACCATCAACAACATACCATGGACCATAATCTCGGGTCCAATACGAATCAGTGGGAGCATGAATAAAATCACAATTATCAAGATTAATTCCTGCTGCTGAGTATTGATTTTTTACCGAATTTTCCTGACTTTGATTTGCAACTATTGTTGTAACCATACAATCTTCTGCCATTTCAACAATAAGTGCCATCGGGATACCAAAAGGATAACGAATAAGAACACTTTCCATTCTTTCGAATTCGGCAGTTTGTCTAACGTTTCCCTCAGGAGGATCAGTAGGATAAAAATCTTTACCTATTTCATCTTTCCTGAGCATTTCTTCAGGAGTCATATGGTGAGTCAATTTTTTTTCCTGTGCTTGTATTGAGTTAAACGATTGAAAAATAAAAAAAATCATTAATAGAGAAAACAGATGCTTTGATATATTATGTTTCATTTTTGTAGAAATTTAGTTTCAGCAAAAATAAAAAACATAATCGACAAATTAATAATTAAATTATTGATTGCAATTATTTATATTTGCAAAGTATAAACTTTAAAAATCAAAAAAAATGAAGTTATTTATATTATTAGGAATGATAGGATGGTGGCAAATTGTTGTAATTCTTGTAGTAGTTTTATTGCTTTTTGGAGGGAAAAAAATACCGGAATTAATGAAAGGTGTTGGAAGAGGCATCAAAGAATTTAAAGATGGTGTGAACCCAAAAGAAGAAGACGAAAAAAAGAAAAAGGACGAAGACTCTGAAGAGAAAAAATAAATCTTAGATTTTTAAATAACGGATTTTTATCTTCTTAATCTGTGAATCTGTGGCAATTTTGTAATAGCTTTTTATCATGTGTCTTTTTATAAATTAATTCCCCATTAAAATAACAGCAGAACCCTAAAATTAATACTTTTGCAAGCTCATAAATACCAAAGCATATAATTTTGGAGTTTGTCATTTTATAAAAAGAAATATTAATAATGAACTATAATTTATCTAAATATATTCGAAACATTCTACTGCTTGTTTTTTTCTCTTTTGTTTTAATTGTGTCTGCTCAGGAAGAAATTTCTAAACCGGATTCAGTAATTATTCAAGCTGATTCATCAATTGAAATTGATGATAATTCACAAATTATTGAAATGCTTGATAGCTTGGTTCATATTAAATATTTTGGTGATTATAAATTTATTACCGATACTTTGGTTTTAAATGTTTATAATTATTCACGAGATTCGATACCTGTTTTTCCCGATTCTGTGATAAAATCAAGAATTGAATTACTAAACGGAGAAACCCCTTTTGAATTAACATATAATAAGAATGTTAAAGCTTTTATAAATCTTTATGCTGTTAAAAAACGAGAACTCACATCAAAAATGCTTGGTTTGGCGGAAGTTTATTTTCCTCTTTTCGAAGAACAATTAGATAAATACAATATTCCTTTAGAATTAAAATATCTTGCAATAGTTGAGTCTGCATTAAATCCAAGAGCCGGTTCACATGCAGGAGCAAAGGGTTTGTGGCAATTTATGTATGGAACAGGAAAAGTTTATGGTTTAAAAGTTACTTCGTTAATTGACGAAAGATACGATCCTTTGAAAGCAACTGTGGCTGCTTGCGAACATTTAAGAGATTTATATAACATTTACGGAAACTGGTCGCTGGCATTGGCGGCATATAATTCGGGAGCAGGAAATGTTAATAAAGCATTAAGGAGATCGGGTTATGTTAAAAGTTATTGGGCTGTATGGCCATTTCTTCCGCGCGAAACAAGAGGCTATGTTCCGGCTTTTATAGCAGTAAATTATGTTATGAACTATTCTGCCGAACATAATTTATATCCGATAGATCCGGGAATTTTATTTAATGAAATTGATACTATTAAAGTTAAAGATGTTCTTTCCTTTGATCAGATTTCGGAAATGTTGGGTGTTCCGTATGAAGATGTTAAATTTTTAAATCCACAATATAAAAAACAGATCATCCCGCCAAGTAATGGAAATGAATACTTTTTGCGACTTCCAAAAAAATATATAGGAGATTTTATTGATAATGAAACAGCCTTATATAATTATAAAACCAAAAAAGGAATAGAAAGGGACAAGCTTCTTGCACAAATAGAAAAAGCAAAAAGCAGAAATTTTCATATTGTAAGAAGTGGCGAAAATTTGGGAGTAATTGCAAAAAGATATCGCTGTTATATCAGTCAACTTAAAAGATGGAATAATCTAAGAGGAAACACAATTTTCCCCGGACAAAAACTTATTGTTTACGGTTCGGCATATTCATCTGGAAAACAAAAAAGTTCCAAAGCACCTGTTAAGCGTTCAACAAAAGGAACGGCACACATTGTAAAAAATGGTGAAAATTTAGCATTGATTGCAAAAAAATATAACTGCTCTGTTACCGATCTTAAAGAATGGAATAACCTGAGAAATTCAAAGATTTTTCCTAAGCAGAAACTCATTGTTTACAAGCCTGTAAGCAGTTCATCAAAATCAGGAAAATATGTATATCACACTATTCGCAAAGGCGATACTTTGTGGGATATTGCCAAAGAATATGATGGTGTTACCGTTGAACAAATCAAACGTCTTAACAGCATTAGAAATTATCGCCGCCTAAAACCCGGACAGAAAATAAAAATAGCTGTTGTTGGGTAAATGGTTATAAATGGAGTGATGGAATAATGGAATGATGAGTCCACTCCGAAAAGACAAAAATAAATAAAAAAAGAAAAATTGCCACTAAGCCACTAAGACACCAAGATACACAAAGAACATACAATCAATATAATAAGCTTTGTGAATTCTTTGAGTCTTTGGGTCTTTGTGGCTAAAATTACTTTTCGGAGT